>NHDB01000047.1 GCA_002167945.1 Flavobacteriaceae bacterium TMED48
ATAAGAAAAATTATTTTTCATAAATTTTAAATCGGGACAAATGTAGCACAGCTTTTTAAAAAAACAAACACTTCCTTCTTTTTTTTAACTATTTCAACGGAAAAGAAGCCGTTTGGATAAAAATGAAGTGAAATAAACTATCTTAACTACACAAAAAGTACATTCAATGACTGCAACAGTACTACTTACCATCGGTATAATTCAATTTGTCCTCCTTTAACTCTATGTCAAAAAACAACTACCTCCATTTTATATTATTGAATATCGCCATGCTCTGTATTTCCACTTCTGGAGCTTTGGGGCGTTATATTAACTTACCCCCACCCCTAACCATTTGGTCGAGAGCTGTAGTCGCCTTTGTATTGCTGTTGATCTATGTGATTTGGAAGAAAAAACGCATTCTTTTAGACTTTAAAAAAGAAGGATTTACAGCCTTTATAAGTGGAATCTTAATGGCAGGGCATTGGGTTGCCTATTTCTTTGCGCTTCAACGGAGCTCAGTTGCTATAGGAATGCTCTCCCTGTTTACCTATCCTATGATTACCCTCTTATTGGAACCTTTTTTCTTTGATGTAAAATATCAAAAGAGACATTTGTTCCTAGGGGTGATAATTTTAGCAGGAGTCTATCTTTTGGCCCCCAGCTTTGAATTGAACAATACTATTACTCAGGGAGTGCTGATGGGGATGTTGTCATCTTTGTGCTATGCCCTTAGAAATATTTTTATGAAGCAAAAAATTGCAACGGTGGACGGTTCTGTGCTCATGCTTTATCAAATGGGGGTCACTTTGGTCATTCTCCTCCCAGCCTTGTATTACCTCGAACCGGAATCCTATATTGACAAACTGCCTTTTATCCTTATTTTAGGAGTAGTGACTACAGCTGTGGGGCATACTCTTTTTCTCAAAAGTTTTAAAAAATTCTCGGTAGGTACTGTCAGTATCATGAGTGGAATTCAACCCATTTACGGGATTCTATTAGGTGTCGTCTTCCTCAGTGAAATTCCTTCTAATAGAAGTATATTGGGAGGGATATTGATCATACTGACCGTGTTAATCGAACAAAAAAGTACCCAAACAACTGAGGAGAAATAAGTATCTTTAAAACAAAAAAAATGAGTGTAGTCATTGCGGATGTCAGTAAAAACTACGGTAGCGTTCAGGCATTAAAAAGCATCAGCATCAAACTTAAAAAAGGGGAGGTCGTTGGACTGTTGGGCCCTAACGGTGCTGGGAAATCTACACTGATGAAAATACTGACAGGCTATTACACCCATTGGGAAGGTCAGATTCATTTTTTTGATCAAGACCTGCGCACTCAGCTCGAACACATCCAAAGAAAGACCGGCTATCTTGCGGAAAACAACCCGCTCTATCCTGAGATGTATGTGATAGAGTATTTAAAGTACAATGCAGACCTCTACCAAATTTCCAATCCTTTACTGAATGAAATCATCCAAAAAACGGGGCTGGAACAGCACGCCAAATCAAAAATTAACACCCTTTCCAAAGGATACAAACAACGCGTTGGACTGGCAGCTGCCTTAGTACACAATCCCGACGTAGTCATTTTAGACGAACCCACTACAGGGCTAGATCCGAATCAACTCATCGAAATTCGAAAATTGATTCGAAAGTTGGGTAAAGACAAAACCGTGATTTTATCTACCCATATCCTTCAAGAAGTCGACGCCATTTGCGATCGGGTGATCATCATCAACAAAGGTGAAATCGTCTTGGATCAGTCTTTAGATCAACTGCGAAAAAACCAACAGCAAATCATCGAAGTCAGTTTTGACTACCGATTAGAAACTGAGGCCTTGGCAAGACTTCCTCAAGTTGAAAAGGTTAAAAATACTCATGATTTTGACTATGAAATTTACATTAAAGGCAATGAAGATCAACGCCCAGCAGTCTTTGACTTTGCCCATGATAACGGACTTAAAATCTTATCCCTACAACTTAAAAACGAAAGCCTTGAAGCCCTTTTTAACGAACTGACAGCCGATTGATTTATATTTTATAAATTCATTACAATAACCCATATCTGACCCCAATACATGAAACCCATACCGTATAGCAGTGATCTATTTGGATATTTTCCATTAAGTTCGTAATGTATTTGGCAGACTTGGTACAAATTCAATAATTTAAAGTATGCAGATGGAACAGCTTGCTGAATTTTTAATTCAATATATACACGCACCCCTTGGAGGAATTGCGTTGCTTAGTGGGGGTATTTCTCTGATCAGTAAAAAGGGGAGCAGTTTGCATAAAAAATCGGGAAAAGTATTTTTTTACTCCATGTTTCTTTCTGCTTTTTCAGCTTTAGTGGTCTCTTTTTTACCAAATCACGAAAGTCCGTTCCTATTTTCAATCGGATTGTTTATTACTTATTTTTTAGTCAGTGGCATTCGATGCTTAAAATACAAACAAAAGGAAATTTATCTGAGCATTGATAAAATTATTGCCTTATTAAACAAGGATAAATTAGACATGCTATACCAATTTATGACAACTGACATCCAGCTTAAGGCTGGTAAAGCCATTGCGAAAATCACACTGAGTGAAAATCAAAAAATCAAGCTAAGGTTGGACTGAGAATGGTTAAACGGCAACAAAACCTCTGGAAATTCTGAATATATAGAACTCTAATTTAGTTTAATCCAGCTCCCTAAAACACTTCCCTAGCAATGGCTTTAATATTGTCTGATTTACTCATGGAATAATAATGTAAAAAAGGCACTTTAGCTTTTTTTAGTTCTTTACTTTGAGTGATACACCACTCAATTCCCACTTGTCTTACAGCTTTATTGTCTTTGCAGTTGATAACCTCTTTTACAAAAGCTTCGGGTAAATCAACATGAAAACGGTGGGGGATCATATTGAGCTGTTTTAAAGTAGAAAGCGGTTTTAGTCCCGGAATAATGGGTACGTCAATTCCTTGGGCGCGTACTTGTTCGACAAAGTCAAAGTACTTTTGGTTCTCAAAAAACATTTGGGTTACCACATATTCCGCTCCCGCAGCTACTTTTTTCTTTAAAAAATGAATGTCGCTTTCCATACTTGGGGCTTCCATATGTTTTTCAGGATACCCAGACACCCCAATACAAAAATCTGTAGCATGGGAGTTCAGCAGTTCATCGTCCAAATAAATGCCTTTATTGAGATCGGCAATTTGCCCAACCAACTCATTGGCGTACTGATGTCCATCAGTATTGGGTTTAAAATAGGTTTCTGATTTTAAGGCATCGCCTCGGAGGGCTACTACATTGTCAATTTCTAAAAAGTCTAAATCGATTAAAAAGTTTTCCGTATCCTCTTTAGAAAAACCACCACAGAGAATATGGGGTATGGCATCCACCTTATATTTCCCTTGAATCGCAGCACAAATCCCGACTGTACCGGGTCGTTTTTTAATCACTTTCATCTCCAACAATCCATTTCCTGCATTCTTGTAAACATGCTCCTCTCTGTGATAGGTTACATCCACAAAAGGAGGATTGAATTCCATCAATTCATCACACACATCAAAAAGTTGGTTGATACTTTGCCCTTTAAGCGGAGGAAGTATCTCAAAAGTAAATTGAGTCGTTCCAGGAGATTGGGCTATATGTTCTGTTATCTTCATTTATTCTTTGTTCTAAGTTTATTCAGCAAGGTTGGGATTCAACCATTTTCTGGCTTCTTCTAATGCTATACCTCTGCGTTTACTGTAGTCGGCTAATTGGTCTTCTTTGATTTTACCTAGGCCGAAATAGCGCGATTGTGGATGGGCAAAATAATAGCCTGAAACTGAAGACGCTGGCCACATCNCCAGGCTTTCTGTCAGACTTACCCCTATGGTTTCTTCTACCTCTAGCAGTTTCCACAACGTCTTTTTTTCCAAGTGATCTGGACAGGCGGGATAANCCGGCGCAGGNCGTATCCCTTGGNATTTTTCTTGTATCAATTCTTCATTGGACAAGCCTTCCTCGCTTACATAAGCCCAATGTTCAGTTCGGATTTGGTGATGTAAATATTCCGCGAAAGCTTCAGCAAAACGATCCGATAGGGCCTTGACCATGATGGAACTGTAATCGTCGTTAGCGTCTTCAAATGCCCTGGCTTTTTCTTCTGTACCAAAACCGGTGGTCACACAAAAAGCTCCCATATAGTCATTTTTACCTGTGACCTTTGGTGCGATAAAATCGGCTAAAGCAATATTGGGTTGGGCTTTGGATTTTTTTAATTGCTGTCTGAGGGTGATCCACTGCCCAAGGGTTTCAGATCGATTTTCATCTGAATAGATCTCAATATCGTCTCCCACAGCATTTACAGGAAATAAGCCAAAACGNGCCTTGGCAGTCACCCATTGTTCTTCAATCATNTGATGCAACATNGTNTGGGCATCTTNATACAAAACCTNTGCCTGTTCACCCACTACCTCATCTTCCANCAGATCGGGGNACTTTCCGTGNAGGTCCCAAGACCTAAAAAANGGNGTCCAATCAAAAAAGGGCAACAANAACTCTAAATCCAANGATTTGATGGTTTGCNTTCCTAANGTCTTAGGTCGCTGTGGGTTGAATTCATCCCAATCGATTNGAAANGGGTTNTGCTGGGCTTGGCTGTNACTNANNTATTCNTTTTCNGAGCCTCTAGACATAAATTTAGCCTTAAAGGCTTCGTAATCCTCTCTNATTTTAAGGGTNTAAGCTTCCTTTTTATCTTTTTGTAAAAGATTGCTTACCACTCCTACAGCTCGAGAGGCATCNTTGACATGGATCACTGCNGACTTNGATACNGGTGCAATTTTNACCGCCGTNTGCGCTTTNGATGTGGTTGCACCCCCAATAAGAACGGGGATGTCAATNTTNAANCGATTGAGNTCTTTGGTCACATACACCATTTCNTCCAAAGANGGAGTNATGAGTCCAGACAGNCCGATTACATCTACTTGCTCCTCTACCGCNCGCTGNATGATTACTTCNGGAGGNACCATTACCCCCANNTCGATGATCTCGTAGTTATTACACGCCAAAACCACACTTACAATATTCTTTCCTATATCGTGGACATCNCCTTTTACAGTAGCCATCAATACTTTNCCTGCATGCTGNTTGTCNNCGCTTTTTNGAGCTTCGATAAAGGGCTGTAAATANGCAACCGCCTTTTTCATAACTCGTGCNGATTTGACNACCTGAGGNAAAAACATTTTNCCTTCTCCAAAGAGATCNCCNACGATATTCATNCCGTCCATCAANGGNCCTTCGATAACTTCNATTGGCTCATTANCTTTCAATCGNGCTTCTTCAGNATCAGCTTCTATATAGCTGTCAATTCCTTTGATNAGNGCATGNCTAATTCTGCTTTCCAAGCTTTCTTTTCTCCAGCTATCGTCTTGTTTTTTTCTGGTCTTGGAGGTGGATACCAATTGTTCTGCATATTCTAGCAAACGTTCGGTCGCATCTTCTTTTCGATCTAGCAGTACGTCCTCGACGTACTCCATAAGTTCTTTGGGAACCTCGTCGTAAACTTCGAGTAAGGTTGGATTGACAATTCCCATATTCATCCCATTTTTAATGGCGTGGTACAGAAAAGAAGCGTGCATGGCTTCACGTACTGTATTGTTTCCACGAAAAGAAAAGGACACATTGCTTACTCCTCCACTCACACTGGCATGGGGGAGGTTGGCGCGTATCCATTTGGTCGCATTAAAAAAGTCCAAAGCATTTTTTCGATGCTCTTCCATACCGGTTGCTACGGGAAAAATATTAGGATCGAAGATGATGTCTTCGGGAGCAAAGTCGATTTGGTTGATGAGTAAATTATAGGAGCGTTTACAAATGGCGATACGACGGTCTAAATTATCTGCCTGACCTTCTTCGTCAAAAGCCATAACGATGACCGCTGCTCCAAACTTTTTTATGGTAGCTGCATNAGCTAAAAAGTTAGCTTCACCTTCTTTTAAGCTGATGGAATTGACTACACATTTCCCCTGAACTACTTTGAGTCCTGCTTCGATGATTTCCCATTTGGAACTGTCGATCATCACGGGGACACGGGCAATATCGGGTTCAGCAGCAATCAGATTGAGGAAGGTCGTCATTGCCACTGCTCCGTCTATCATTCCCTCGTCCATATTGACGTCGATAATCTGTGCTCCACCTAAAACTTGTTCACGGGCAATTTCTATAGCTTCATCATACTGTTGGTTTTCTATCAAGCGTAAAAACTTTCGAGATCCAGTCACATTGGTGCGTTCACCTATATTGACAAAATTGGTTTGTTCGTCAATGACAAGGGGCTCCAAGCCGGATAATCTCAACGGTTTTTTCTTAAAATCAGTCATTCAGAAGGGCTTTGGGGTTTCTAGGACTGTATTTTTTGGCAAGCTCAGCTATCAATCGAATGTGTTCGGGTGTGGTTCCACAACAACCCCCAATGATGTTGACCACATCTTGTTTGAGGTAATCTTCAATCAAATCACGCATTTGCTCTGGAGTTTGATCGTATTCGCCAAAGGCATTGGGAAGTCCTGCATTGGGATGAGCAGAAATAAAGTGCTCGCTTTGCTTNGAAAGTCTTTTGACATAGGGTAATAACTGATCAGCNCCCAAGGCGCANTTAAACCCAATACTGAGTACAGGAATATGACTNAATGAAATTCTAAAGGCTTCNACGGTTTGTCCAGACAGTGTTCTNCCACTNGCATCTGTAATNGTTCCACTAATCATGATNGGGGTTGAAGNNCTTTTTTTAGCTNTTATCTCNTCTATNGCAAANAGTGCNGCCTTGGCATTTAGTGTNTCAAANATNGTTTCTACCAAAAGCAAATCAGCACCTCCGTCAATCAAACCTTCTACTTGTTCTTTGTAGGCNGTTACCAATTCATCAAAGGTCACCGCTCTAAAACCAGGGTCGTTTACATCNGGNGACATACTGGCTGTTCTATTCGTTGGACCGATAGAACCCGCAACATAACGTGGCTGANCGGGTGTTTTATCTCTGTATTCTTCTGCGACTTCTTTGGCGATTTTTGCACTTTCNAAATTCAACTCATAGGCTAAAGATTCCATTTGATAATCCGCCATTCCTATGGAANTTGANGAAAATGTATTGGTCTCAACGATGTCGGCACCNGNATCAAAATAGGCGCGGTGAATGGATTTGATAATTTCAGGCTGAGTCAGCGAAAGCAGGTCATTATTCCCTTTAAGCGGACANGGATGGTCTTTAAATCGNGTGGAACGAAAATCAGCCTCCTCGAGTGGGTGTTGCTGTATCATGGTTCCCATAGCTCCATCTAAAACCAAGATGCGCTTTTCTAAGGCTGAATGTATCTCCAATTTAGGCATCTAAAGCTGTTTTAATATCGTTNCAAATATCCTGATGGTGTTCTAATCCTACTGAAAGTCGGATCATTCCTAGGCTGATTCCTACCTCTTCTCTCTCTGTATCTGACAATTTACTGTGNGTGGTTGAGGAAGGGTGAGTGATGATGGACCTGGAATCTCCTAAGTTTGCAGAAAGCGAACACAATTGAATTGCATTGATGAATTTTCTTCCNNCTTCAAGACCTCCTTTGACTTCANAAGAGATGATATTTCCNCCTTTTTTCATCTGTTTTAAGGNAAGTTGATGTTGGGGATGAGAACTCAAAAAGGGGTATTTCACCCAATTTACTTTAGGATGTTGCTCAATTTTTTTAGCGATTTCTAATGCACTTTCACAATGGCGATCTACTCTTACAGCAAGGGTTTCTAAACTCTTGGACAAAACCCAAGCATTAAAAGGAGAAAGTGATCCTCCTGTATTCCGAGCAAAGAGATAAAGTTCTCGAATCAACTCTTTTTTTCCAACGGTAACTCCTCCTAGTACTCTCCCCTGTCCGTCCATCAGCTTGGTGGCAGAGTGAATGACCAAATCAGCTCCATACTTAATGGGTTGTTGTAGATAAGGTGTGGCAAAACAATTGTCAACTACAAATAATAAATTGTGCTTTTTTGCCAGTACACCTATGACTTCAATATCCAAAATATCGACCCCAGGGTTGGTGGGTGATTCCACGTAAATACAGCGGGTATTTGGTTGGATCGAGCTCTCTAAATCTGCTAGTGCATCTACAGCAAAATAGGTAGTAGCAATCTCCCATTTGGGAAAATATTTGGTAAACAGGGTATGGGTAGAACCGAAAATTGCTCTTGCTGAAAGGATGTGATCGCCTGCATTTAAAAAAGTGGCAAAGGTTGCAAACACTGCTCCCATTCCACTGGCAAAGGATACTCCATCTTCAGCACCTTCCATTTGAGCCACTTTTTGGACAAATTCAGATGTGTTTGGATTTGAAAAACGACTGTAAATATTTCGCTCTTTTTCCTCTGCAAAAGAGGCGCGCATTTCTTCCGCATCTTCAAAAACAAAACTTGAGGTTAAGTGTAAAGGGGTAGAATGCTCTGCAAAAGAAGAGCGCTCCATCTGGGTTCTGATCGCCTCTGTTTCAAATAAATAGTTAGACTTCTGCTCCATTTAGGATTACTTTATGGTAGATTTCTGCTGTGGGTTCTAGGGTTTTTGATACTGAACAGTATTTGTCGTAGGAAAGTTGTGCAGCACGTTTGGCTTTTTCGGCTGAAAAATCGCCTTCTAAATAAATGATAATGTCAATTTGATAAAACAGGGCTGGTACCTCATCGGCATTGCGATGTCCTTTGACTTCCATTTTCAAGACCTTAGGATTGATCTTTTGCTTGTTTAATATGGCAACAATATCAATTGCGCTACATCCAGCAACTCCCATCAGCAAGAGCTCCATTGGACTCACACCCTGGACTTCTCCACTGGTTTTTGATTTGTTGTCCAATAGGACTTTATGCCCATTGGGGTTGCTAACTTCAAATAAATAATCTTCGTTGATACGCTCTAAAGAGACTTCCATAGTTAAGAGGTTTAATTGTTAAAAATTGGGTTTAATATTTTGATCATGGCGTCATTTTCGATTAAAAAGGCGTCATGTCCGTGAATCGACTNGAGCTCGTGATAGAANATNGAAGNNTTTTCAGGNTTGANCATTTCATAAGTTTTNTGGTCTTCAACNGGAGTAAAAAATAAATCACTGTCAACTGCGATAAGGTGAATTTCACCTTCGATTTTTTTTATCAGATCTAGCGCTTTTTCTCCTTTGCGTTCAATATTGATGGATGCCAACAAATGGTTGACTAAAATATATGCTTCCAAATAGAAACGTTCAGCCAGCTTTTTTCCGTGATGCAATAACCAACTTTCTATATTGTAAATTCCCATTTCTTCGTTTATAGTCCGATCAAATCGTTGGCTAAACGACTGNGGGGTTCTATAAGTAAGCATTGCGTGTATACGCGCATCTTCTAGAGGATTATTTGAGTTTTCTAGAATCCGTTGTTGTAAAAATGTATTGGCCAAAATCCAGTCATTGGCTTTCCAATNGGCGGCGACAGGGATGATGTATTTTGCCAGTTGTGGTTGCATAACTGCCATTTCCCAGGCTATTCCTCCCCCTATAGATCCTCCGACCAAGGCGTGCAGTTNGCTAACCCCTAAAAGCTCCAGNCCTTTTAAAAAGAAGAGGGCAATATCACCGGTATGAAAATCCTTAGCATTTGAAAAGATTTGACCTTTGACTCCGTTACCCGGTATGTTAAAGGCTAATACGGCGTATCGATTGGTATCTATGGTCTTATTTGGCCCAACAAGTTCTTTCCACCACCCCTTTTGACCGGCAACATCGGAGTCGCCAGTCAAGGAATGATTGATTAAAACTACTGGTGCTTTGTCTAAGGCTTGCCCAAAATGTTGATAATACAAATCGAGCTTTGCCAAGGACGTACCAGCATCTGTTTTTAGATCAGTTAAGGAAAGACACTGAATCGGGTTCATGCGAATCTACAATGAAGCAAAGGCATTTTCCAAATCCTCAATCAGATCGTTTACGTCTTCTAGACCAACAGATAGACGAATCAAATCTGGAGTTACCCCAGTTGCTTTTTGAGCTTCCTCGTCCAATTGTTGGTGGGTAGTACTTGCAGGATGAATGATCAATGATTTAGTATCACCAATATTGGCCAAGAGCGCAAAAAGCTTAGTTTTATCAGCAACAACTTTTCCTCCTTCAAAACCTTTTTTAAGTCCAAAGGTTACGATTCCACTTTGTCCTTTAGGCAAATACTTCTGAGCCAGGTCATTGTATTTAGAGGTTTTGAGTCCTGGATAATTAACCCAAGCTACCTCTTTATTGGTTGAAAGCCAGGCTGCCAGTTTAAGTGCATTTTCGGAATGTTTTTTCATTCTAATATCCAAGGTTTCGATTCCTTGTATACTTTGAAAACTATTAAACGGACTGGGCGCACTTCCCAAATCTCTTAAGCCTTCTATCCGAACCTTAGCTATAAAGGCTATAGCTCCAAGAGCTTCGTGATAGTTGAGTCCGTGATAACTGGGATTGGGTTCCGTAAACTCAGGGAAATTTCCATTACCCCAATCAAAGGTTCCGGCATCGATAATCACACCACCCAACGAAGTTCCGTTACCCGTCAAATACTTGGTCAACGAATGAATGACTATGTTGGCTCCATACTCAATTGGGTTTAACAAGGCTGGAGAAGCAACGGTGTTGTCAACTACAAAAGGAACTTTTGCAGCTTTTGCCTGATCTGAAATTGCTTTTAAATCCAAGACATCCAGTTTAGGGTTTCCTAAAGACTCTGCAAAAAAGAGTCGTGTATTCGGTTGAATGGCATTAGCAAAATTTTCAGCGTCGTCTGGATCTACAAAAGTTGTTGTAATACCAAAACGAGGCAAGGTATTAGACAATAGGTTATAGGTTCCTCCGTACAAACTATTTGAGGCTACTATGTGGTCCCCTGTTTTTAGGATGACCATAAGTGTAGTTGCAATAGCTGCAGTGCCCGAGGCAGTTGCCACAGCGGCTACACCACCTTCCATAGCGGCCAATCGCTGCTCCAATACATCATTGGTTGGATTGTTTANTCGGGTGTAGATAAAACCCGGCTCTGCCAAAGAAAAAAGATTGGCAGCATGGTCAGAGTCATTAAATACGTACGAAGTTGTTTGATAAATTGGAACTGCTTGGGTTCCTTTTGAAGTTGAAGCNTCATGCCCTGCATGAAGTGCTTGAGTTGCGAGTTGATTACTCATAATTTAAATGAATTTTTAATTGTTTCTACATGATCTAATTGTTCCCAGGTGAAAAGTGCTACTTCCTTCGACACTTTTCCGTTNTAGGGAGATTCAAACGTTTTGGTTATCGTACGAGGCGTACGCCCCATATGCCCATAGGAAGCTGTTTCCAAATACATAGGATTTCTCAACTTGAGGCGTTGTTCGATTGCGTAAGGACGTAAGTCGAATAGGGCTTTAGCTTTGTCAGCAATTTCCGCATCGGTCAAATCTACTTTTGCGGTACCATANGTGTTGACATATACTGAGGTGGGCTCTACCACNCCAATTGCATAACTCAATTGAACAAGTATCTCATNGGCTACGCCNGCAGCTACGAGATTTTTTGCCATATGCCGTGATGCATAAGCNGCACTNCGATCTACTTTGCTGGGATCTTTTCCACTAAAAGCTCCTCCTCCGTGNCNTCCTTTACCTCCGTAAGTGTCCACTATGATTTTTCTTCCAGTCAATCCCGTATCACCGTGAGGTCCTCCGATTACAAATTTCCCAGTAGGATTTACATGATAGGTAATATCGGATCCAAAAAGTTGCTGGACATGAGCTTCGCATTTTGCCAATACTCTTGGAATCAGGATAGAAACGATATCAGACTTTATTTTTTCNAACATTTTTTCTTCATCGGAATCAAAATCGTCGTGCTGGGTAGAGACTACTATGGTGTCAATTCTCAGCGCTTGATTNTGATCATCGTATTCTATGGTCACTTGAGATTTTGCATCAGGACGCAGATAGGTAATCGCNTCGTTTTCTCTTCTCAGGGCTGCAAGTTCGATTAAAATTTTATGCGAAAGATCTAAGGCCAATGGAATGTAATTATCNGTTTCCTTAGANGCATAGCCAAACATAATTCCTTGGTCACCTGCTCCTTGGGCTTCTTTTT
The DNA here is from genome assembly GCA_002167945.1 of Flavobacteriaceae bacterium TMED48. GTDB lineage: Bacteria > Bacteroidota > Bacteroidia > Flavobacteriales > Flavobacteriaceae > MS024-2A. The sequence goes on from NHDB01000047.1 coordinate 12,100, forward strand.
CCGCTCGGTCAACTCCACGGTTGATGTCTTGGGATTGTTCGTGTATTAAAGAAACNACCCCACAAGAATCNCCGCTAAATTGGTAGGCTCCTTTGGTATAGCCAATGGCATTAATGGTTTCACGTGCAATGGATTGCACATCTAAATAAGTACCGCTTTTGACCTCTCCGGCTAAGATCACCTGACCTGTAGTTACCANGGTTTCNCAGGCTACCTTACTTTCGGGATCAAATGCNAGAAAATTATCCAATAAAGCATCACTNATTTGATCAGCAATTTTATCAGGATGGCCTTCGCTTACCGATTCAGAAGTNAAAAAATATGACATTTATAAGTTGCTTTACGGAAGGATTCAAACGGTGCGTTTATAAAGCAACACTGCTTTAGCATTTTTTTATCGAGGTTGCAATCAGTCAAATCCTTCCTCGTTTAACATTTCAAAATTACATATTTTTTTTAAAACGCAAAGTTTCCCTAAAAAAACTTTAATTCCCGTTTTTAAAAAGCCGTTTCCTTTTTTGTTTTCAAAAAAGCAGCTATTTTGCAGTAATACTTTTAAGAGGAACAATGCATATCGCAATTGCGGGAAATATTGGAGCAGGAAAAACGAGTTTAGCCGAACTCATTGCTAAACACTACAACTGGGAAGCCCATTATGAGGATGTAATTGACAATCCGTATCTCGACGATTTTTATACCCATATGGAGCGCTGGTCTTTCAACCTTCAGGTGTATTTCTTAAAAAGCAGGTTTCAACAACTCTTGGCGTTTCAAAACAATAAAAAAACCATAGTCCAGGATCGGACGATTTATGAAGATGCTTTTATCTTCGCTCCTAACCTCAACGCTATGGGATTAATGAATCAACGGGACTTTAAAAATTATCGTGAATTATTCGATTTGATGGAATCCTTAATCGAAGGTCCAGACCTGTTGATTTATCTACGCAGCAGTATTCCCAATTTGGTCAATAAAATCCACAAACGCGGACGTGAATACGAAAACAGNATCAGTATTGATTANCTCAGCAGACTCAATGAACGCTATGAGGCATGGATCAGTNCNTATGATAAAAATAAAATGGTCATCATAGATGTCGATGATTTGGACTTTGTTGAAAATAAAGACGACCTGGGAACGGTACTCGCCGAAATTGATAAGGGTCTAGCTAAGATTGCATAAAAAAGGCCAGCAAAGCTGACCTTTAAAAGTTTCTAAAACTTACTTTTTATTTTTGGGTTCCCTCTTCTTCTATATGTTTGTGAAGTTCGGGTTGAGATTTTGAATCAGCAGTTACTTGAACGGTCATTTCATCCTCACCTTTTTCAGTAGTGATGGTAACCTCAACCATTTTATCAGTTTTTTCACCAGGAACGACTAATTCTACGGTTTGTTCTTGAGCNGACTGACTTAAGTTGTAAGCGGTCATTTCTGAACTGTCCATTGCAATACTTGGTGCGATGACCAAAGCTACTACAGACATCAATTTGAGAAGGATATTTAATGAAGGTCCAGAAGTATCTTTAAAAGGATCTCCTACAGTATCACCAACTACAGCAGCTTTGTGNGCTTCTGTTCCTTTTCTTCCTTGCTCTTCAATCATTTTCTTAGCATTATCCCAAGCTCCACCGGCGTTAGACTGNAAGATGGCCATCAACACCCCACAAGTAGTTACTCCTGCGAGTAAGCCTCCAAGCATTTCAGCACCNCCTATAAAACCAACGGCTACGGGNACAACAATTGCAAGTACACCAGGNAATANCATTTCTTTGATAGAAGCTGTTGTTGAGATTGCAACACATTTGTCGTATTCTGCTACACCATCAGCNGCGTCAAATATTTTTCTGTCTGCTGCAGTCNCCTTGGACATNTCTGANTCGTATTTGATCATCACGTCAAGTGCTGCTCTNAAAGCNGGAATATCTCTAAACTGACGACGTACTTCTTCGATCATCGCCATGGCTGCTCTACCTACCGCATTCATCGACAANGCNGAGAATACAAATGGCAACATTCCTCCAACGAGNAGTCCCGCCATNATTTTAGGNTGTGATACATCAATGGCAACTACACCTGCAGTTTTCATAAAGGCTGCAAACAAAGCTAAGGCAGTCAAGGCTGCTGAAGCAATTGCAAAGCCTTTTCCAATCGCAGCAGTAGTATTTCCAACTGCGTCTAATTTATCTGTTCGCTCGCGAACTTCGCTAGGGAGTTCTGCCATTTCAGCAATTCCACCAGCGTTGTCAGAAATCGGTCCGTAAGCATCTACTGCCAACTGAATACCTGTATTTGCTAACATTCCTACTGCAGCAATTGCAATACCGTAAAGGCCTGCAAAATAATGTGAAACCAAAATCGCTCCTGCAATTAAGATAATGGGAACTGCAGTTGACATCATTCCTACTCCTAAACCAGCGATAATGTTTGTAGCTGCTCCAGTTTCCGATTGCTTTACAATNGAATTCACAGGTTTGGTCCCTGTGCCTGTATAGTACTCTGTTACTTTACCTACTGCCAATCCGGCAACGAGTCCAGCAATGGTAGCATAAAAAACTCCCATAGCTCCTGAAGGTAAACCTTCAACACTTTCCGGGATAAATGCGTTTATTAAAAAATACGATGCTACAAGCATCAATCCAGCTGAACCAAACTCTCCCAAGTTTAAGGCCGCATGTGGAGAACCTCCTTCTTTAACTCGTACAAAGAAAGTNCCGATTATAGACATTANGATTCCNNCCGCAGCTAAAGCTAAAGGNAGNTAAACAGCACCTAAACCGTCAAANCCAGGGGTTATGATTAATGCTCCCAATACCATGGTTCCAATAATTGACCCTACATAAGATTCAAAAAGGTCAGCTCCCATACCGGCAACATCCCCTACATTNTCACCTACGTTATCTGCAATAGTTGCAGGGTTTAAGGGGTGGTCTTCTGGAATACCTGCTTCTACTTTTCCTACTAAATCAGCTCCTACATCGGCCGCTTTGGTATAAATACCCCCACCCACACGTGCAAACAATGCAATGGATGAGGCTCCAAGTGAAAATCCAGAGAGCACATTAAGTACTTCTGTGATCTCCCAACCTTGACCGCTGTAGATGGCGAATAAACTACTTAGACCCAATACACCTAATCCAACAACACCCAAGCCCATTACAGCTCCTCCGGCAAAAGCGACTTCTAGTGCTTTTCCTAATGATGTTCTGGCAGCATTGGTCGTTCTAACATTTGCTTTAGTGGCNACTTTCATTCCGATAAATCCAGCCAGTGCNGAACAGATCGCCCCTACAATAAAGGACACTGCTACCATACCGTTGGACCCAGCTTCTGCCTGTCCTTTAAAGAATAAAAGGATTGCAACTGCAACTACAAAAATGGATAAGATTTTATATTCNGCTTTTAANAAGGACATTGCCCCGTCAGCGATATTTTTAGCTATACGAGCCATTTTCTCATTTCCAACTTCTTGCTTAGAGACCCAATTGTTTTTAATAAATACAAAGAGAAGCGCTAAAACTCCAAAAGCAGGTAAAAATTGAATGATTAGTTCCATCGTGATTTTTTATGATTAGTTTGTGATTTTTCGTCGGTAAAAGTAGTAAAACAAAGCTGAATTCAAAACCTCAGCAATAATCTATTTGGCAAGGGAGGAAACAGCAATTGACTACTCTTCAGTTTAAAATTATTTATAAAGTACTTTTTTGATTGATTTTACAACATCTTCCGCATTGGGCAACCACTCTTTTAACAGTACTGGTGAGTAGGGAGCAGGGGTGTCTGCGGTATTGATTTTTTCAACAGGTGCATCCAAATAATCAAAGATTTCACTTTGAACCTGATAGGTGATTTCAGTTGCAATGTTTCCAAATGGCCAAGACTCTTCGAGTATCACAAGGCGGTTGGTTTTTTTGACTGATTCAAAAATAGTCTGATAATCCATCGGTCTGATGGTTCTCAAATCGATGACTTCACAGTCTATATTTTCTTCTGCGAGAATTTCAGCAGCTTTCAAGGCCTCTTTTAAGATTTTTCCAAAGGAAACTAAGGTGACGTCTTTGCCTTCGCGCTTGATATCAGCAACTCCTATGGGTAAGGTGTATTCTCCTTCTGGCACTTCTCCTTTATCCCCATACATTTGTTCAGACTCCATAAAAATTACGGGATCGTTATCTCTGATCGCTGATTTTAAAAGTCCCTTTGCGTCGTAGGGATTTGAAGGCACAATTACTTTTAGACCTGGGCAATTTGCATACCAGCTTTCAAAAGCTTGAGAATGGGTTGCTGCCAACTGACCCGCAGATCCTGTAGGCCCTCTAAAGACAATAGGACAAGGAAATTGTCCCCCAGACATTTGCCTAATTTTAGCTGCATTATTAATGATCTGATCAATACCTACCAAGGCAAAATTAAAGGTCATAAATTCGATTATAGGACGATTACCGGTCATGGTAGATCCTACTCCTATACCTGAAAACCCNGCTTCTGAAATCGGAGTATCGATTACTCTTCTTTCTCCAAATTCATCAAGCATGCCTTTTGAGGCCTTGTACGCTCCATTGTATTCTGCTACTTCCTCACCCATCAGGTAGATGGTCTCATCCCTCCGCATCTCTTCGCTCATCGCCTCTGCAATGGCCTGTCTAAATTGTATGGTTTTCATGTATTCGATATCATTGAGGCGCAAATTTAATCAATAATTATCTATTTGCTTTACTCAATAAACAAGGAAAATAAGCGTTAGAAAAAAATAGTCCTTGATTTATTAAAAAAGAGTGTACTAAAAACATAATTTTATCCTTATGAAACTAATACAAATGACGGTTAAAGGAATCTCCTACAGCGAAACGCAGACTGGAGCCTATGCCCTGATTTTGAGTGAAAGCGAAGGTGATAGAAAACTCCCTGTAATCATCGGTGGATTTGAGGCTCAGTCCATTGCCATTGCTTTAGAGCAAGAGGTCAAACCCAGCAGACCACTGACTCATGATCTTTTTAAAAGTTTTGGTGAGCGTTTTGAAATAATTGTAAAACAGGTCATTATCCATAAACTGGTAGACGGTATTTTTTACGCCAGTTTGATCTGCGAACGCGATAAAATAGAAGAAATTATTGATTCTCGTACTTCGGATGCCATTGCTTTAGCCCTGCGCTTCGGAGCNCCCATATACACCTATGACTCTATTTTGAAAAAGGCTGGCTTTACCGCTGCGGTATCCTCTGGTGAGAAAAAATTATCTGAAGACAATTGGATTCAAAACTTTGTGACCGAACAGAGTAAAAAGACCATCTCTAATGAGGAACTTAGTGAACTTTCTGTAAAAAAACTCAGAGACCTTCTGAGTACACTTGTCCTTCAAGAAAACTACGAAAAGGCAGCACGAGTAAGGGATGAGCTCTCCAAAAGAAAAAGCTAAACTGCTTTGTTAATTTTTTTTGAACAATTTTTTTAAAAGTCAGACTTNCATTCTTTGAATTGCAGCTATTTTTGAGTAATGCTATTCACACAAACGAATGAAANAATATTTAGACTTACTGCAACATATCGATACCCACGGGGTTGAGAAAACTGATCGCACTGGAACTGGAACAAAGAGTGTTTTTGGATATCAAATGCGGTTTAATCTGGCGGANGGTTTTCCCTTGGTAACAACCAAAAAAATCCATTTAAAATCTTTAGTACACGAATTGCTTTGGTTTTTAAAAGGATCGACCAATATCGAATACCTTCAAGAAAATGGCGTTCGGATTTGGAATGAATGGGCAGATGAAAATGGAAACTTAGGTCCTGTTTACGGTCATCAATGGAGGAACTGGAACAGTGAAGGCATCGACCAAATTCAGGGTGTTATNGATACCTTAAAGTCTAATCCAGATAGTCGNAGGATGCTTGTTTCAGCGTGGAATCCAAGTGTGCTTCCAGACACCANTGTTTCGTTTTCTGAAAATGTAAGCAACAACAAAGCCGCGCTACCCCCTTGTCATGCATTTTTTCAGTTTTATGTTGCGGATAATAAACTTTCTTGCCAGTTGTACCAACGCAGTGCTGATGTATTTTTAGGTGTTCCTTTTAATATCGGTTCGTATGCCCTATTGACCATGATGNTTGCTCAAGTTTGTGGATTTGAAGCTGGTGATTTTGTTCACACTTTCGGTGATGTACATATTTACTCCAACCATCAGGAGCAAATCAAAGAACAATTGTNACGATCTCCCAAGCCTTTACCCACCATGAAACTCAACCCAGAGATCAAAAATATATTTGATTTTACTTACGAAGATTTTGAGCTTTTAAACTACGATCCACATCCCTTAATTAAAGGCAAGGTGGCTATTTAGTTCCCTAAAAGTCTTTAAGGTTTTTAACAACTTATTCAGGTCGTTTTCTGTATTGTAAAAATGAAAGGAAACACGCACACCGGAACCTCGTTGTACACATCGAATATTGTGTTTTTGAAGAAAGGCAAATAGTTCTTCCCCTCCTTTGATATTAAAAATTGAACTGTGTGTTGTCCGTTCACTTACCCATTGGGGTAAAAATTCATTTGCTATTAACTGGTTTTTTACTTCTTCACTCAAAGCAGCTTTTTCTTTAACTAAGGATTGAAAGTCGTGTTGAACCAATTCTCGAATCGCAAAATCTAGACTCGCCATCCCAAGTATATTGAAATGTCCATTAAAAAAACGTTCTCTAATTGCATCAACTTTTTGGTTTGTCATTGCAACAAAAACTTTAGAAAGCATTACTATACCGTTGCCAAAACCTCCGAGTAGCCATTTATATCCGCTGCCCGCAACTAAATCAAATGGAGATTTATCAAAATGAAATGGGTGTGCCCCTAAAAATTGGGTTCCATCACCAATGATGATCAAGCTAGGGTACTCCTTTTTTAAACTGAATAAAAACTCTTGATCGATCAACAAACCGGAAGTATATTGCACTATACTCAAAGCCAAAATTCCAAAGGTCTCTGATTTTAATTTTTCTTTAATGGCCTGCTCTATCTGTGGTTGCATAGCAATTTTAGTACTATCAAAGCCTTCCTCCCTAAATGCATCAGTCAAAGAGGGATAATCTTCTTCTATCAATAAGACCTTCGCTTTTTTGGGCAAAAAAGAAAGTGCTGTTCGGATTCCAGTAGAAAAATTTGAGGTACCTAAGCAGCGGTCAGCAGTTAGACCGAAAAATGATGCAAAATTTTGATGCATAGAATCCAAGTCATCGTAAGCTTGCATTTTATATTGGTCTCCCCCATTTTGGAGGTAGAACTCTTCGTGTGCTCTTCTAAATTCAGCTAATTGAGTGGACATCAAACCCACATAAGCAGTATTGAGGTATGTTGTATTTGTTAATAACGGATAGTACGCTTTTATCATGGGTTGAAGAGAAAGTGTATTTTTGCTTCAAAATTAACCTTTTAGTAGGATGAATGAATCAAAATCTTCAAAAGAAATAACCTTAATTGCAGCGGCATCAGAAAACAATGCCCTTGGGAAGGACAACAAACTCATCTGGCATCTTTCCGAAGATTTAAAACGTTTTAAACAACTGACTCAAGGCCATGCCATTATCATGGGGAGAAAAACTTTTGAATCCATGCCAAGAGCCTTGCCCAATCGAAAAAATATAGTGCTGACGAACAATGAGGACTATCAGGTTAAAGATGCTTGGGTGGCTCATTCAATTGATGAAGCATTGCGTTTGACTGATGGAGACCCTCAACCTTTTATTATTGGAGGCGGAGAAGTTTATAAGCTATTCCTTCCAATTGCTGATAAAATTGAGCTTACTCGTGTACACAGCAGCTTTGAAGCAGATACTTTTTTCCCAGATGTGGATTCTACTCAATGGGATTTAGTTGAAGAAGAAAAGCATCACAGTTCATTTGACCAGCCTTATGATTTTTCCTATTTGACTTATAAAAAAAAGACTAAATGAACGCATTTGTATTTCCAGGGCAAGGAGCTCAATTTCCCGGTATGGGAAAAGACCTTTTTGAAAGCAGCGCCATAGCAAAAGAAAGATTTGCTCAAGCCAATGAAATTCTAGGTTTTGAAATCACTGAAATCATGTTTGGTGAAGATGCCGAAGCATTAAAACAAACCAAGGTAACTCAGCCTGCTATTTTTTTACATTCTACCATTTTAAGTGAGGTCATGGGCGACCGCTTTCAGCCTGAGATGGTTGCTGGTCACTCGCTTGGCGAGTTTTCCGCCCTAGTAGCGGCAGGTGTTTTCAGTTTTGAAGAAGGCCTGTCTCTTGTTAGCGAACGTGCTTTAGCCATGCAAGTAGCATGCAATGAAGCACCAGGAACTATGGCAGCGATTCTAGGCTTGGAAGACGAAAAGGTTGAATCCATTTGTGAGTCAACTCCAGGGGTTGTGATTCCGGCCAATTACAATTGCCCAGGACAATTGGTTATTTCTGGAGCTGTTGATGCTGTTGAAAATGCCTGTGAGGCATTTAAAGATGCTGGTGCCCGTCGTGCCCTTTTACTGCCTGTAGGTGGTGCTTTTCACTCTCCTTTGATGGAGCCTGCCAAAGCTCGTTTGGCAAAAGCGATTGAAAATAACACTTTCAATGCTCCTAGCTGTGCTGTATATCAAAATGTGACTGCAAAAGGAACTTTAGATGCTGATGAAATTAAATCAAATTTAGTAGCACAACTTACTGCTCCAGTACGTTGGACGCAGAGTGTCCAGCAGATGATAGCTGACGGAGCCCTGCATTTTACTGAAGTTGGTCCTGGAAAGGTCCTTCAAGGGTTGGTCAAAAAAATAGATCGCCATATAGAAACGGCTTCAGGGAGCTAAAACCTAATTTTTGTAAACAGTACCATTTTTCATAACAAAGCTCACATTTGTCAGTGTGGAAATTTCATCTTCTGGATTTTCATCCGTAGCGATTATATCTGCCAAATAGCCCGTTTTTAATTGCCCTAACTGATCGGCTTCATCCAATAAATCAGCATTTACAAAAGTGGCTAGATGCAAAGCTTCACTAATGGGCATACCCACCTCGTTCATGTAAATAAATTCCTTGGCATTGTCTCCATGAGGATAAACCCCAGCATCTGTTCCAAATGCAAGTGGTACTCCAAATTCATAAGCCTTTTTAAATGTATTCTTAATTTGTGCTCCGATTTCAATTGCTTTAGGAACTATAATAGCAGGATAAGAGCCTGGTATCTTTGCTTGTTTAGCCACAAATTTTCCTGCTGAAATGGTTGCAATTAAATAGGCGCCTTTTGCTTTCATCAATTCCATGGTTCGTTCTTCGATCAGGGTGCCGTGTTCAATCGTCTTTACACCATTAGCTACTGCGCGATACATTCCCTCATCCCCATGGGCATGTGCTGCAACTTTAAAACCGTAATCCATGGCTGTTTGAGTAATGGCTGCAATTTCTTCGTCCGTAAACTGTGGGTTTTGTCAGCTTTTCGCTACACTTAGCACTCCTCCAGTAGCAGTAATTTTAATCCAGTCTGCTCCATTTTTATACCGTTGTCTTATTGCTTTTCGAGCATCTTCCACAGAATTTATAACACCCTCTTTTGGTCCTGGATCTCCTTCAAAGGTATTTTTAAAGCCGTTGGTAGGATCTGCATGACCACCCGTTGTTCCAATGGCCTTGCCCGCTGTAAAAATTCTTGCCCTGGAATTAGTCCTTTATTTACGGCGTTGCGAAGGGCAATATTTACCCCAGCACCTCCCATATCACGAACAGTTGTAAATCCAGCCATCAGCGTGCGATTGGCTATTTCTGCCGCTTCAAAAGCAGTATCTTCTGGATTGTGCTGAAAAACTTTTAAATACAGATCTGGACTGTATTCACCTTCTATATGAACATGCATGTCGATAACCCTGGATAAACTGTCTTGGATTTTAGATCGATAACATTCGAATTAACGTTTTCAGGTTGCTGATATCCTTTTTCAACGGATTTAATACGATCTCCTTCTACCACAATAGTATGAGGCCCTACAAATTTTCCTTTTTTAGCATCAAAAACTTCCCCGCAAAGGAGATAAGTCGTTTGTGCAGAGATGAGTTCAAAGATTAAAAAGAAGCACAAAGTGTATATCGTTTTCATATAAAAAGTATTAAATAAAAAAATCAAGAAGAGTGGAAGCAATATACTCAATTTGATCGGTAGTCAATTCGGAATGCATGGGTAAAGAAATAACCTCTTTAACCAATTGGTTAGTTACNGGAAAATTAGCAGNATCNACACTGGGNTCNGCATANGCTTTTTGAGCGTGTAAAGGAACTGGGTAATAGACTCCACAAGGGATCTGATGCTTGTTTAAATGGGCTACTAAAGCATCTCGATCAGACTTAAGCACCCTCAANGTATATTGATGAAAGACATGAGAATCACATTCCTTAGCTCTGAAAGGGGTGATTAGCTGGTCGTGATTTTTAAAAAAATTAGTGTATCTCATGGCGGCTTCTTTTCTACGCTCATTGTAAAAATCCAAATACTCTAATTTAACTTTTAGGACAGCTGCCTGTAGAGCATCTAACCTTGAGTTTACTCCCACAACATCGTGGTAGTAACGGGTGTACATACCGTGATTTACAATTCCTCGAATAAAATGAGCCAACTTGTCATCATTNGTAAAAATAGCGCCACCATCTCCGTAAGCACCAAGGTTTTTTGAAGGGAAAAATGAAGTTGCTGAGACATGACCAATNGTTCCCGTTTTGGCTTTAGTTCCATCACTAAAAGTNTGGNTTGCTCCAATACCCTGAGCATTGTCTTCAACAACAGCTAAATTGTATTTTTTTGCAATTTCTAATATGGAGTCCATATCNGCANATTGCCCAAAAAGATGGACTGGTATAATGGCTTTTGTTTTGGGGGTAATAGCCTTTTCAATGGCTTTTGGATCTATGTTAAAAGTCTTTGGGTCCACATCAACGAGTACTGGCTTTAACTTCAATAGCGAGATGACTTCCACCGNAGCAGCAAANGTAAAGTCTGCAGTAATTACCTCATCTCCTGGAACCAGTTGAAGTCCCATTAAAGCAATTTGAAGCGCATCCGTTCCATTTGCACATGGAATTACGTGTTTAATCCCCAAATAAGCTTCCATATCAGACTGAAAAGCTTGTACCATGGGTCCATTTATAAAGGATGTGGTATNGAGTACTTCAGCCATAGTGCCNGCCACTTCCTCTTTAATAAAGTNNTACTGACTTTTTAAATCCACCATCTGGATTTTTTTCATCGCTAAAATTTTANNGCAAATTAGTTAAAAAAAAGACTGAATTTCNCCACTANACCAATGTTTTAANACGATCAGGTATTCGTACTACAGTATTCCCTTTTAGTGGAGCNGGTTTGTTCCATNCAAACCATTTTCTNTTCCNGCTAAGCAATGCTCTTGCTTTTTTAAAAAATGAATCTCCTTCATGNGGCAGTTGTGTTTCTAAATCGGAAAACAATTGGAAGCGTCGGTCGAAATGTCCTTTCCAACCTGATGAAAGTAACTGATTGTTTTGGGTATTCTTTTTGGCATGCTCGTAATCCACTAGTCCAAAATGAAATAGAAATANATTTGCATCTATAGTGTANTTTTTTCCTTTTACTCGGTGAAAACCAGAGCCCCAGTTTAGCGGNTTTAAAGCNACTATTGGTTTGGTATAACGGTCTGAAACTTGAGCATATNCTCGTTGTGTAAGGAAGGGCTTTTTCAAGTCAATAGGCTGTTCTAAAGTTGGGTGCTGTCCAACNTCTAANCCAAGGGCNGANAGNGAGCTNCTCTTAAACNCTTGAGATAAATAAGTTGTAAGCGAACATTGTTGATTTGGATCTAAAACCAGAAATTCATCAATATCCATTGCCAACACAAGTTGGTAGTTCTGGAATAACTCTTNTGCAAAGTTTGAAATGTNCTGGGCTCTTTTTCGGTCGCCTTTGGCACGTTTATATTCAACATGAGGGATCTGATAACAATTTATTTTTTTTGAACGTGAAGGNAATTTTTGATCCATTCCATCAACAAAAAGNTATAAGTTTTCATNACCAAACTGGCTTCCGTAGTATGTGATCCATTTATCAGCAAAAAAACTGTCATTTCGAACCATGGACACTACTGCTATAGACTTTTCTTTAGTCATTCTTATTCAATTTCGAGTATTGACTTCATTTTTTGTATGACTCTTTCTTGATCNTCTAGATTGGCTAAATCCAAACTTTGAGCACAGATAAATAGCAAGTTTTCGTCACTTGTTGCACGATTAAATTTACGGTTGACATATTCTTCCCCCCTGTTATGTGGCTGTAAATAAATTGCTTGGGATGCTTTGTGATTTTTATTCCCTGATTGAATTTCAAGGTGATTGGCCAGTGCAACCGTATTGAACTGATAGTAGTTTCGAAATCGAAAAGCAATATTTTTTTTCAAGCGTTCAGGGTAGGTGTTGAAGTAATTTTCAAGTGTTGTTTTCCGCATTGCCAAGGGGGTATGTCCTGATCTAAAATAACGGAAAAGAAATCCCAACTGTTTAGCTGCATTCCACTGATTTACTTGAAATGAAGAAGATCGTTCACGCTTAGCCTTAGTTGAAAATAACCGTTGAACCCTTTCTTTTAAACCATCCCAAAGCAAACGCTCGTAAGGAGGAAACCTCCACTTACCCCTAAGTACTGGTTTGTGATCGACAAACCAATCGGTTGGGGATACAGATCGCAATAAAAAAATGTCATCATTAAAATAAACAAACTGATCCGACAAACCTTTAATTCGCCAAAGCATATTACTGATACAGATGCTATTAAACGAAGGAAGATACTCTTCATAGCCCTCAAATATTTCGGTGTGATCTACCAGTCGGATATCTTTTAGTCGCTCTGGAAAATGACGTTTTACCGCATGGTCAATCTTTGGATCTTGTTGATCAGTTACAATAAAAATTTTACGTACAAATGGAGCAAATTTTAAAATGGAAAGCACGCAATACTCCACCTCGTTTAGAGAGTGAAAACGGGTTTGAGCTGCTCCAGGATGGCTAGCAGTTTCAGCTGGATTCAGATAACTCAAACGCTTCTTCCTTAGTACTGGATCGTCACCATTGACCCATGCTATTACGATATCTATAGGATGTTTTTCGTTTATTTTCACCTTATTTTAAACTGGAATAAAGGTAGGCAAATGTATTCGGGATAAAAATGATGAATTTAGAATTGAATTCTGATATTCAAATGTAAAGGAGTTGTATATTTGAGCTAAGTATATCATAACAACATGAAAAATTTAATTCTCTCTCTCTTATTCACCTTTAGCCTTACTGCTCAAGCTCAGGACAAATCCCCCAATATTATTTTAATGATTGGTGACGGCATGGGGCTTACCCAAATAAGTGCTGGAATGTACGCCAGTGGGAATACAACGGCATTAGAAGAATTTACCTATGTCGGTTTGTCTAAAACTTATGCGACAGGTAAATTAATCACTGATTCAGCTGCCAGCGGAACCGCTATGGCTGCTGGTGTAAAAACCTACAATGGTGTGCTCGGAATTGACTCCAAAAATGTTTCTCATCAAAGTATCTTAGAAATTTGTCATGAACTGGGATACTCTTCCGCGCTATTGGCTACATCGAGTATTCTGCATGCAACACCTGCATCTTTTTATGCAAAAGTCCCCTCGAGGAGTATGTATGAAGAAATTGCACTCCAATTGAGTCAACACCATGTTGATTTTTTTGTGGGTGGAGGAAGAAAATTCTTTGTGAAAAGAGAAGATGGGAAAAATTTAAAAAATGAAATGAGTGCTTATGAATTTGTGAGTGATATTGAAACTTTTGAAAAAAGTACATCTAAAAAAATAGGCTTTTTAACTTACGATGAGGAACCTCCACCACTTTTAAATAGGAGAGAGCCTTCATTAGCCAGTCTGACAAAAATCAGTTTAGAAAAGATTAGTGCTCTTGGCAAACCGTTCTTTATGATGGTAGAAGGTTCACAAATTGACTGGGGTGGTCATGATAATAACACTAACTATATCATTTCCGAATTTAAAGAATTTGACAGTGCCATACGCAATGCTTTGGAATTTGCAAAGGCAGATGGNAATACTTTAGTTATAGTAACCGCTGACCACGAAACAGGCGGCATGGCAATCAGTGGTGGGNATATTGAAAAAGGAAAGATTCGAGCAAAATTCACAACCANGGGACATTCTGCAGCTATGGTTCCTGTCTTTAGTTTTGGACCGAGTNCAAAACAATTTTCNGGTATTTATGAGAATACTGCAATTTTCGATAAAATGCTAAGTACCNTAAAAGGNNNAAATTAAACTATTTAGTTCGAGCCTCAGCTACAATTANTTTTTCAAATTTTTNATCATCTTCAAGTACTTCGTAAAAAGATCCCATAAAGTCGTACATGTTTTGGTATTCTTTTGGATCAGAAAAATCACTCTCAAAAGATGCAACCATNTCCATCAATTCNGNTTTTTTAGCCAAAAAATCGGCTCTTACTTGGTCNAAATACTGTTGCTCTCTTTTAAATCCTCTATATTTTCGATCTTGAACAGAGTTAATCCCTAATGTGGTATTGACTGTTGCATAACTGGGATTCACCCAACCTGTCATGTCAAAATCATAAGGCAAAGGGATGATTTCTTTTTCNACGTATAATAATTTTCCATTGTGCTGGTAGGCAACTGAAAAGTCAGTATTTCCTAGCAAAAATTGNAAAAAAGCATTTTGAACTGAGGTGAGATGCTGCATCGCCATNGGGTGAATAAATCGTTCCATCACCTTACCCTCATGNCGTTTGGCAACACGCTTGTCATCCTCAATTAAGAATCCTTGCAATTGAAACTCTTTGGTTTTTTTNCCTTTGGGCTCTGTAAACTCAATATTAACTCTTCGAGTTTTAAAATGAAAAGGNGATANACGCTCATATATTTTATATGCAATAAACTCTTGTAGAACATTATCATTTTTTTCACTTTCAATTTTACAGGGTAGCACTAATTTCATGGTCTTATTCCCGTCGAAAAGTGTTCCCTCGTACTGCTTCTTTTTAATCTTCATTTTTACAGGAGGNAAATAACATTCATTTCGTCGGAAATTCCCTCTAGCTCTGAGATTTACCTCTATTTCTGCCCATTTACCCTCATTGAGGTAGGCCATNGAAGTAATGATAAAAGTTGAATCATTTGTATTTCTATTCAAGTCTTTATTAGAGTACCCTAATTTGATTTCCAAAGGGGTTTGNTCCTTGTATAACTGGTCTGATTTTAACTCATTTTGCCCAGAAAGTACTCCTGTGATCAACAAAATGATTGAACATAATGCTTGCTTATTCATATTATAGTTAATAAATTCACTCAAATATAACAATAGTTTTTTTATGTCTAGATATCTCAGTATTATCAACTACAGAACCCTGATTACATTGATTTTATCTCTAGTAGTTCCNTTGGCAGCCTATCAATTTAAAGTGGTTTACAATATCGATCTAACGCTNATGAGTATCGCAATTATTTTTCCTTTGGTATTTACAATTCGCGGGGCATTCAGAAGAAGAGAAAAAGCTCTAGAACATTTAAGTCTCTTTAGAGCTGGCCTAAAAACAATTGAAAATTTAATTCATTTTTCANAAAAAATAAGTGATGCNGATAAACTCGAAGGACAAGAAAAAATTAATGCTCTTGACCTTGCCTTATACAATCATTTAACAACTAAAGATGAAAGTCCCGTTNAATTTGACAAGGCTTACTATGAGTTCCTTGACTTTATAAAATTAAAAAGTGAAACTATTACTGGAGGTACAAGGGAAAAAATATTTCGCTTTCTAAAGGACGTATTAGATAGCGCNGATAATTTAATTGGTATTCATTCTCACAGAACCCCCATCAGCTTAAAAGCCTACTGTCTAATTTTTATCTATATTTTTCCCGTTATTTACACCCCTACCATCATCAATAAAATCGGAATTGATAATCCGAGTTGGCTTACCTTTTTTATTGTCATTCTAAGTGAATTTATTTTGATTTCTCTCTATAACATTCAGGATCAAATGGAATATCCTTTTGACGATGAAGGCTTGGATGACATCAAACTTAAGTTGTTTAGCGTCAACAGAAAATAATTTCTCAAGAGTTCACAAAGTTGTATCTTGTTTTTGGATTGCATTATTTAATCTAAAATGTGATCTCGTATTTGATTTTATAACCAAAACCTTTGATATGAAAAAAATACTTTTAGGTTTAGTATTAGCCCTTTCAATTGGCTGTACCAACGAAACGCCAGAANAAGAACTTGCNAAGTTAATTGAAGCTTATCAAAATTTTCAAAACGACAAAGATCCCGACTTTCCCTTGGGTAATTATAGCGAAACTGAATTTGAAAGGCGTGCGTCTTTTTCTGATTCATTACTAATTCAATTAATAAAAATTGANCCAAGCGGCTTCGGTGAAGACGATAAAATATCTTACGAATTGCTAGAATTTGTTCTNCATGAGATCGTAACTAAATACAAATTTAAAACACATTGGAATCCCATATTATCAGATGCTGGCTTTCATTCNAGTTTAACCTATCAAGTCAGNCCNCTAACCAGTAAAAAAGCAGCTCTANANTATTTAAATAANTTAAANGCAATTCCACTCTANATAGAACAACAGTCTGAACTNATCAGAAAGGGACTCAAGGCNGGNATNGGGCAGCCTTTANTCATTTTCAAAGGNTATGAAACNACTTACGATCAGCACATTACCCCTACGGCAGAGGAAAATTTTTATTACAGTCCTTTTCAAAGTCTGCCCAATCCNCTCAGTCAGGAAGAAAAAGATTCGCTTCAAAAAGCAGCAAAACAAGTAGTTTTAGAACAACTTATCCCCAGTTTTAAATCGGTTAAAGCCTTATTTGAAAAAGNGTATTATCCCAATACACGAAAAGCAATAGGGATTTCTGAAACACCANAAGGGAAAGCTTATTATCAAAGTAGAATCGATTATTACACTACCCTTGAAATGAGTCCAGAGGAAATTCATCAAAAAGGACTTGATGAAGTTTCGCGAATTAAAAAACAAATGGAGGCCATACTCAAAGAAGTTGAATTTAATGGAAGCNTCCAAGAGTTTATTGCTTTTCTAAGAACCGACCCTCAGTTTTATGCCAAAACTCCTGAAGAGCTTCTCAAACACGCTCGAAATATTGCAAAGAAACTAGACGAACAACTCCCTCGCTTCTTTAAAACACTNCCTCGCAAGCCNTACGGAGTTGCTCCAGTTCCAGCTGCTATTGCACCCAAATANACTAGTGGNCGCTATGTCGGTANTTCTCCTGAAAGTACCGAGCCAGGATATTATTGGGTAAATACCTATAACCTTCCCAGTAGGCCTTTATATGCCATTCCCTCGCTCACAGCTCATGAAGCNGTACCTGGACATCACTTACAGGGTGCTTTAAATCAAGAACTCCCTAAAACTATTCCTCAGTTTAGAAGAAATCTATACCTCTCAGCCTATGGTGAGGGCTGGGGACTTTATACAGAATTTCTGGCTAATGAAATGGGGATATACACCACTCCTTATGAGCATTTTGGCAAGTTGACTTACGAAATGTGGAGAGCTTGTAGATTGGTTGTCGATACTGGTATGCATGTATTNGGCTGGTCAAGACAAAGAGCAGTTGATTTTATGGCAGAAAACACAGCCCTCTCTATTCACGAAATCAATACTGAAATAGATCGATACATTTCTTGGCCCGGTCAAGCGCTCGCCTATAAAATTGGAGAACTTAAAATTCGTGAATTGAGAAGTTTGGCAGAAAAAGAATTGGGCNGTCGATTTGATATTCGTGAATTCCACGAAAAAATACTCGAAAAAGGAACCCTTACACTNCCNTTATTGGAGGATCNAATTTTAAGTTATATCAAAAAAACAAAGTCAAATTACTAGTATTTTTCATTATTAAACGACCCAGTTGATTNAAANCCAGNTGTTTCTGTTGAATTTTAACATTTAAAAGTGGAGTGTAAAAATTGTTTTTTTTATATTTATTNGTCAAACNAACACTTAACAAAATGGCACAATTTGAACTTAATGTCAACGGAAAGACNCACGAGCTAAATGTCGACCCCTCTACCCCAATTCTCTGGGTACTTCGTGATCATTTAAAGCTAGTGGGGACTAAATACGGATGTGGTATTGCCCAATGTGGAGCATGTACTGTTCATCTAAATGGTGTTGCCGTTCGTTCGTGTCAACTACCTGTTTCCTCGGTTGGAAACAATCNACTGACTACTATTGAAGGTTTATCTGAAANNGGAGACCATCCTGTTCAANAAGCATGGTTGGAACANGATGTTCCTCAATGTGGCTATTGCCAGTCAGGACAAATTATGAGTGCCTCTGCACTTTTGGAAGCCAATGCCAACCCNTCAGATGAAGANATTGAATCTGCTATGAATGGAAATATATGCAGATGCGGAACCTACACGCGAATAAAAGCAGCGATTAAAACNGCAGCCAATTCTTAAAANATTATTTATGAAAACTNTTAAAACATCAATCGGAAGACGTTCTTTTATAAAAAGAAGTACCCTAGCAGGAGGAGGAATTATGTTGAGCTTTAATTGGCTNGCTTCTTGTGATATGTCACCAAGCCAAGTCAAAGNCCTCCCCAAGGAATGGTTTAAAATCAATGGGTTTTTAAAAATTGGAGAAAATGGCTTAGTTACCATCATGTCTCCNAATCCAGAGATTGGTCAAAATGTAAAAACCTCNATGCCCATGTTGGTTGCAGAGGAATTGGATGTNGACTGGAATGATGTCATCGTTGAACAAGCTCCTCTAAACACTAGTGTTTTCAAACGCCAGCTTGCNGGAGGAAGTCAGTCTATTCGTCAAGGATGGAACAGTTTAAGAATGGCTGGNGCCACAGCTCGTGCGATGCTTGTACAAGCAGCAGCTCAAACTTGGGGTGTAGATGCNAGTGAAATAANAACCTCAAACGGGCAGCTGATACACCAAGCGTCTGGAAGCAAATCAGGATTTGGACCTATGGCGTCTTTAGCNGCAGAAATGGAAGTGCCTGAAGAAGTGCAACTCAAAGACATTTCTGATTTTAAAATCATTGGAAGCTCCAGAAAAAATGTGGATGGAACTAAGATAGTGACCGGTCAACCACTTTATGGTTTGGACTACTCCACTGACAATATGCTCATTGCAATGCTCGTACACCCNCCCGCTTTTGGTATGCAACTTAAGTCAATTGATGAAAGTGATGCAGCTAATATGCCGGGTATCAAAAAAGTATTTACCATGAAAACCCATCTCGAAGACTACAGTCTTGGTGCTTTTGACAACGATGCCTTTAATGAAGTAGCGGTTGTGGTTGGAGACTCTACTTGGGAAGTAATGAAAGCCAAAGAGGNTTTAAAAGTAGAGTGGGAAATGGCTCCTGCCAAAAAGGAGGAACTCAATATGTTTGGNCGAACAAGAANAATTGAAACTCCTGCAGGGCTTGAGAGTAGCGAAGACCACAGATTGGTTTTTGAAAAAATGNCCAACAAAAAGGGGAAAGTTGTTCGCAAAGACGGAACCCCAGAAANAATGTTTAGTAAAGCTGCAAAAATCATTGAAAGGACATATACCTGTCCATTTTTAGCTCACAATACTATGGAGCCCATGAATTTTTATGCGGATGTTACTTCTGAACGCGCTAATTTAGNAGGTCCAATTCAGACACCTGAATTTATGGAGGGCAGTATTTCCANGCGTTTAGGAATGGATAAAGAAAAAATCGATATCCAAATGACCCGTATGGGTGGTGGCTTTGGAAGACGACTTTATGGTCATTTTATGACTGAGGCTGCAGTGATTTCCAAAGAAATGGGACAGCCTGTAAAATTGATCTACAGCCGAGAGGATGATATGACACAAGGTACCTACAGACCTGCTTATCAAGCAATCTACAGAGCAGCCCTAGATAAGGATGATAANCTTATTGCTTTTCATGTTAAAACTGGAGGTATCCCTGAAAGTCCTTTGGCNGCAAATCGCTTTCCAGCTGGTGCCATTGATCATTATCTNGCAGAGGAATGGGAAGAAAAAACAAATATTACNGTTGGAGCCTTTAGAGCACCACGATCAAACTTTATTNCAGGGGCAGAACAGTCGTTTCTGGATGAAGTTGCAGAAGCTATGGGTAAAGATCCCATCGACTTTAGACTGGAANTGCTTAAAAAAGCTGAAGACAATCCTGTTGGAGAAAACAATGATTATGAAGCCTCTCGTTATGCAGGAGTTCTAAAATTANTGAAAGAAAAATCAAATTGGTCAGGAGCTGATTCTGATATCCACCGAGGAACTGCTGCTTACTACTGCCACAATTCCTATGTTGCCAATGTGTTGGATTTGGAGATGCAAAACGGAAATCCAGTGGTCAAAAAAGTCTATTGTNNCATTGACTGTGGAATAGTGGTCAANCCAGATGCTGCTNTCAACCTNGCGGAAGGAGGAGTCGTTGATGGAATCGGTCATGCAATGTACAGTGCCCTAACTTTTAAAGATGGGGCTCCTGAACAAAGTAATTTTGATAAATACCGACTCATTCGTCACAGTGAAGCTCCAAAAGAGATTGAAGTACATTTTGTAGACAATCAAATAGATCCTACNGGTCTCGGCGAACCTCCATTCCCCCCAATCATGGGAGCAATGGCAAATGCAATTTATAAAGCAACTGGTGTACGTCGATACAATCAACCTTTTATTACAGACAAACCACTAGCAGGATAAACAAGGCTTATCCTCATGAATATTGATGACAGGAATTTACTTTAATTGAGGTAAATTCCTGTCTTATTTTTTTAAACCATGAAATCAGTAGAAGAAGCACTTGCTTTAGTTTTAGATCACAGTTTTTCATTAAAAGAAACTGAACTACTCCCATTAGAACAGTGTTTGAATAAATGCCTAGCAAAAGCAGTACAAGCACCTATTGACTTACCCAGCTATAGACAATCTTCTATGGATGGCTATGCAATGTCTTTAGGCGACAGCCATACCTATACCCTTGTGGGTGAAATTAAGGCAGGCGATTCAGCAAATCCAAAGCTAAATCCAGGTGAATGCGTGCGTATTTTTACTGGAGCAGTAGTGCCTGATACTGCATATGCAGTTGTTATGCAGGAAAAAACTGTTGCCAAAGGAACGATAGTTGAGGTTAGGGCCTCCATAAATAAAGGCCAAAACATAAGAGCTGTAGGTTCTCAAGTTCAAAAAGGAGACTTAACCTTAGAAAAGGGACAGATTCTCCAAGCGTCTGGTTTGGCTTTTTTACAAAGCTTAGGAATACGTGAGCTTGAAGTCATTCGAACTCCTAAAGTAACACTTATCCTAACTGGTAATGAACTGATTTCACCCTCTGAAAAGCTTAGTAGAGGAAAAATATACGAAAGTAACAGTGTGTTACTCAAAGCCGCTTTGCAACAGCAAGGAATAACACCCAATTTAGTTTCCTTTTCTGAGGATACTTTAGAAGCAACTGTCCACAGTTTAAAAGAGGCCTTTTTTACATCAGACCTCGTCTTAGTTTCTGGTGGAATTTCAGTAGGGGATTACGATTTTGTCAAAAAAGCTTTAGCACTTCTAGAAGTTGAAGAACTCTTTTACAAGGTCAGACAACGCCCTGGAAAACCTTTATTTTTTGGAAAAAAAGAAAAAAGTTTCGTTTTTGCACTTCCTGGGAATCCCGCATCTACCTTGAGTTGCTTTTATGTTTACGTACTTCCACTTCTAGCCAGGTTAAAAGGGAGTCAAAGTGAAGGACTTGTCAGGGTTGCTATACCACTTGCCCACGATTTTAGTTCAGAGGAACCAAGAGCTTTATTTTTAAAAGCAAGTGTGACTGATAAATCAGTGAGTATTTTAGATCGGCAACACTCTTCGATGCTTGTGAGCTTTGCAAAAGCCAATGCTTTAGTTTATATACCCGAAAACGGAGCCTCGCTAAAAAAAGGAGCACTGGTAGAAGTCTTACTTTTACCCAATACCGTATTGACTTAAAGTACTACTATGGCCATCGAATCCTATTTATTTTATGCTCTTATCCCAATAGTTGCCTTTCTGTATTCAAGTGTAGGCCACGGTGGAGCAAGTGGATATTTGGCTTTAATGGCTGTATTTTCCTTTCCTAGCGATATGATGAAACAAACTGCTTTATTGCTTAATTTATTTGTTGCTGGAATTGCGTTTTACCAATACTATAAAGGAGGGTACTTCAACAGGAGCTTGTTTTTATTTTTTGCATTAGGTTCAGTACCTGCCGCATTTCTTGGTGGGCTTTGGTCTCTCGACCCCTGGTTGTATAAAAAAATATTGGGATTCATTTTATTTTTTGCCATTGCAAGGATGCTTTTTAAAAAAGAATCTACTCAACAGAAAAACAAACAAGTCGCCGCACCTATCGGCTTGATAATCGGTATTGTAATCGGACTTTTTTCAGGCTTAATAGGAATTGGAGGAGGAATTATACTCACACCAGTCATCTTATTATTTCACTGGGGCACTATGAAAGAAGCTGCGGCTGTATCTGCCTTGTTTATTTGGGTCAATTCTGCATCAGGGCTATTCGGTCAATTAAGCAGTGGTGTTAATCTTACAACAAATGCCTTTGTGCTCGTTGGACTGGCTTTGGTTGGAGGAATTTTTGGAAGCTATTACGGCAGTCAGCGTTGGAATAACAGGCGTCTTGAATATTTTTTAGCCTTGGTATTGACCTCAGCAGGAATTAAGCTTATCTTGTTTTGATATGANAATCAAGGTTCGATATTTTGGGCAATTACAAGAAGTGACTGGTAAAAGTGAAGAACACTTTGAGTTAACTCTTGACACNACAGCCAGCTTGAGGAGGTTTTTAAAAACACTTTATCCNAAATTGGNNACTATGAACTTTAAGATCGCTCAAGACAACAAAATCACCTCCGATTCAAGTCCTTTAAAAGGACAACTAATCGATTTACTCCCCCCATTTTCTGGCGGATAATTATGGAAATACGGTATCAAAGACATATACAGCTCAAAGAGATCGGGATTGAAGGTCAAAAAAAAATAAGAAATTCTAAAGTACTAGTGGTAGGAGCTGGTGGCTTGGGGTGTCCAGCCATGCAATACTTAACTGCTTCAGGTATTGGTACTCTCGGAATAATAGACCCTGATGTGGTTACACTTACCAACCTACAACGTCAAATTCTCTTTAAAGAAAAAGACCTGGGCAGAAACAAAGCTCAAAGTGCAAAAAAGCACTTGCAAAAATTAAATACGGAAGTAACTATTCAAGCATTTCCATTTGCCTTAACCCATGAAAATGCAGCTGAAATTATTGGTGAATTTGACCTGGTAATCGATGGAACAGATAACTTCTACACCCGCTATTTAATCAGCGATCAGTGTGTTTTACTAAACAAGGTCATGATCTATGGAGCCCTATTCAAATTCGAAGGTCAGGTCGCAGTATTTAATTATAAGAATGGTCCTACTTACCGCTGTCTTTTTCCTTTACCTCCCAAAATCGGTGAAATTCCAAACTGTAGTGAAATAGGTGTTCTAGGAGTTGTACCGGGGATTATTGGGGTGTACCAGGCTACAGAAGCACTAAAAGTCATGTTGGAATTAGGAGGTATTTTAAGTGGTAAGCTACTGACCGTAAATCTCTTGACTCACCGAAATACTGTTCTAGATTTTGATAAAAACCAGCAAGAAATTGATAAAATCAAAAAGCAAGGAAAGCCAATTCCAATCGAAAATCAAGACTGTTTCTTGGATTTTGAAGTATCTTTAACTCAGCTTTCCTCAAAGGAAAAAATTAAGTGGATTGACGTTCGAGAAGAAGATGAATTGCCTCGTGTAACTCATTTAAATCCGATAAATCATTCGACCGCTTTAGATACCCTGCTTGAAAGCAATAAAAAAATAGTCGCCTTTTGTCAAACAGGTATGAGAAGTAAAATTTTTGTGCAAAAACTAAAAAANAAAGGAATTGAAAACTGTTTTAGCCTTAAAGAAGGTGCAGCGGAACTTAAAAAATGGAGTCAAAAAAGTCAGGTGTAAATGAAAGAAAAAATAAAAAACATCTTTGTTGAAGGAGCTATTTCTCCTACAAAAATTGCTGAATCTATAGCGCACCATCAATCCAAAACAAAGATAGGTGCCCATGCTATTTTTTTAGGTCAAGTAAGAGCGGATCTAATTGATGGAAAAACAGTCAGTGCAATTGAATATACGGCTCAAACTGAAATAGCAAATCAGGTTTGTCATGAAATTCGCGAGGCGGCTTTTTCCAAATACGAGCTCAGCTGCATGCATATTTATCACAGTCATGGACAGGTTAAAGCGGGAGAGATTTGCTTTTTTGTTTTTGTTTCCAGTGCCCATCGTGACCCCGTTTTTNATAGTTTAAGCNAATTAGTCAATGATATTAAAGCCAAACTCCCCATATTTGGAAAAGAACTATTTGAAGATCAAACTCACCAATGGAAGGTTAATCAATAGATATGGTTGATATTACACATAAAAAAAATACCCTTCGCATAGCAACCGCTGAAGCGCTACTCAAAGTTAGTAAGATAGCAACCATTGAAGCTATTGAAAACAATAGAGTACCTAAAGGTGACGTCTTTGAAATGAGTCGAGCAGCTGGATTGTTGGGAGTAAAAAAAACACCAGAATTACTACCAGATTGTCATCCATTACCAATCGAATTCGCTGGTTTTGAATTTGCAATCAATGGCTTGGAAATCAAGATTTCATGCACCCTTAAGACGATATATAAGACAGGCGTTGAAGTAGAAGCCATGCACGGTGCCAGTATTGTTGCTCTAAACATGTATGATATGCTCAAGCCCCTGGACAAAGGTGTTGAAATTGGCTCCATTAGGCTGATTTCAAAAAAAGGGGGTAAAAGTGATAGACATGCTGTAAAAGCAAAAATCAATAGTGCTGTAATTGTATGTTCAGACACCATTTCCAGAGGAGAAAAGGAAGACGTAGCGGGTAAACAAGTCATCAAAGCGTTAGAAAATTGGAATGTCAAAGTGGATGATTACACTGTAATCCCGGATGATATTGACAAAATTCAAGCTCAACTCAAATCCTTTACCGCTGCGAAGACCTCCTTAATTCTTTTTATAGGAGGGACAGGTCTTTCGCCTAGAGACCAAACTCCAGAAGCCATCAGTCCCTTTTTGGAAAAAAGAATTCCTGGAATGGAAGAAGCAATCAGAAAATACGGTCAAGACCGTACTTCTTATGCTGCTTTATCTAGGAGCCTTGTGGGAATGAAAGGAGACAGTTTGATCATGGCATTACCTGGTTCAACTAAAGGTGCAGTAGAATCATTACATGCTATATTCCCTGAAGCTTTACACCTTTTTGACATAATCAAAGGAGCACAACACAAAGCATGAATACACCATCCTCTCCTTTAACAGATTCTTTCGGNAGAAAGCATAACTATCTCAGAATTTCCCTCACAGAACGATGCAATCTGCGCTGTTCTTACTGTATGCCAGTTGACGGCGTAAAACTCAGTCCTGCAGAGCATCTTATGAATGCGGATGAAATTTTTAGNATTGCGCAAAGCTTTGTAAAATTCGGTGTTACCAAAATTCGCCTGACAGGTGGTGAACCTTTGATAAGAAAAGACTTTCCTAAAATCCTTCAGACTCTATCTACTTTGGNTGTAGAACTTTCCATTACAAGTAATGCCGTTTCTATTGACCGANATATTGAGCTTTTAAAAAAGACNNGGGTTAAAACCGTAAACATCAGTTTGGATACTTTAAGTGCTGAGAGGTTTCACGATATTACTTTTAGAAACTATTTTGATAAGGTTTATCAAAACATCTTAAAACTGATCGATGAGGGTTTTAAAGTAAAAATTAACGCCGTTCTGATGCGCGGGGTNAATGATGATGAAATTTTAGATTTTATTGCTTTTACTAAAAANCATGCTGTCGGTTTTNGATTTATTGAGTTTATGCCTTTTGATGGAAACCAATGGAAGCGTGAAAAAACCGTTTCTTATCAAGAAATCATGGAGCAAATCAAGACCGCTTATTCCAAAGATGAAATCATTCGTCTTCNGGATGCTCCTAACGATACAGCAAAAAATTACANCATAAAGGGACATCGGGGGACCTTTGCAATTATCAGCACAGTGACTAACCCTTTTTGTGATCAATGCAATCGGATTCGACTTACAGCAAATGGCCAACTAAAAAATTGTCTCTTCTCTCAAAAGGAAAATGACTTACTTACTGCCCTGAGAAATCAGGAGGATATTGAACCCATTATCCGTAAGAACATCTCTTCAAAATTTGCCGTGCGATCCGGTATGGAGGGCCCTGAATTTGAGGANCCTAAAAAACACCAACAAAACAGAAGCATGATTACTATTGGGGGCTAAATGCTTTGTATAGTTTTTGATATGCTTCTGGAGTATCCATATCCACTAATGTTTTCCCAGCAGGAATAGTATATACGTATTTTCTGTATTTTTTTAAAATGACTTTGGCTCCCTCTTCACCATTCAAGGATTGAATTTGATCGAGATAGTAAGCATCGTATAAAACGGGGACACCTACCCATGCTGAATCTGACTCTGAGGCTATAATTTGTTTTTTTCCACTTTCAAATACGGCTCTCATTTTTTGAAAATGAGTGCCCTTCACTAAAGGTTGATCAATCAGTGATATAAGAACTCCTTCAACGGAGGAATGTACCTTTAGCAACTGCTGCACAGCAAATGCTAAAGAATTTCCCATTCCTTTATCCCAGCCATCAAATCGAAAGAGTTCGATGTCGTATTGTTCCAACTGAGGAGCTATCCGTTCAGCATAGGCTCCTAGCGCCACATAAAGTTTATCAGTTGTAGACAAAATTGTCTCTACTTGATGTTGAATAAGAAGCTTATCCGCCCACTTCAAAAGCTGCTTGGGCTGACCCATTCTTTTTGATGTTCCAGCAGCTAAGAGTATATGAGGAATTTTAGTCATGAATAGTACCAGGCTTTTCCTTGAGTTGAACGGGCTGCTGATTACGTACCACGCTTAAAATTTCAGCCAAAATAGAAACAGCAATTTCTTCCGCACTTTCAGCACCTATGTTGATTCCTGCTGGTCCATGAAGCCTTTCTAAAAATTCAATCGATAGTTCTGGATTAAAATCCAAAGCTTTTTCCAATACGCGCTCTCTTCTGTGTTTGGGACCTAAAATTCCAAAATAGGCAGGCTTTGTTTGAGCGAGCGCTAATAAATATTGTACGTCTTTATTAAAACTGTGAGTCATTAACATCACAGCTGTTTGCGCGTCTATGCCACTTAGGTCAAGGGCTTCAAAAGTAGGCGTAATAAATCGATGTGCTCCTTTAAAAAAAGCCTTGGTTTTCTCCTCATCAGCTGCAGCTACCACAATCACTTGCCATCCCAAATCACTCGCAGCCTTACACAGTCGAACGGTATCGTGCTCAGCACCAAACAGATACAATTGAAACAAAGGATTGAATGTTTGTTTAAAGCAGTTATTTCCCTCCAAAAAGGAAAATTTTTCCCTTAAAGAATAGCGTTCCTCATTAAAAATAAATTGGGTGCCAAAGGCTGAGTCGGAACCTTCCTCCATGGCAAAAAAGGATTCACTTTGAAAAGTTACTCGCTGGTTGAATACCTTTTCAAATTTAGCTTTTAAATCCTCTGTAAGCCGTATAGGTTCAATAAGGATATGAATAATACCCTCACAACCCAATCGAAATCTTCCATTATAAGTCATTACTTTTGGAACTGAAGTTTCAAAAACTGACTGGGCTTGACGTTGAACTTCTTTTTCTACACAACCACCACTTACTGCGCCAAAAGTTTTTCCGTTTTCTTGAATTAGCATGCGTACCCCTGGTCTTCGGTAAGAAGATCCCTCTAATGCAACCACTGTAGCCAAAACAGATTTGACTCCTAGCTGTTGGGCCTTCCAAATCAAGTCGAGAAGATTTTTTATTTCATGGGTCATCATTTAGTTCTGTGATTTAAAAATAGAGAATTGAAAAGTTAAAAAATTACTTTTCAAAACAAACCTGCTGACTTTTTTATCTTTTCAAGTTGTGAATAGTCTCCTGTTAGCTCCCAATTGACAAGAGAAACAGGTATATTTCCTCTTTTATTTAATGAATCAAAAAACCATTGAATACTAAAATTACTTTCTTTAGCCCTGGCGGCTTCCATCATTAAAGACTCTATTAAATACTTTCCCGTAATATAACTTGTACCATAGCCAGGCTGTCTCAAATAAAGATGCTGTTCAAAAAGAAGCAATTCTTTTTCTGTTTTCATCCAACCCCTAGGTGTGTATTCAGCATGAATTTTTCCAGCATCTTCCATGGTCATTAAGTTTGCGTGGGCATATAAAGATCCGAGACCCCTAGCTGCTCTTTGTGCAATCAAAATATAAACGATTTCTCTGGCTCTAGGATTTTTTTCATACAAACCGGCATGCATAAAAATTTCTTCTACAGCAGTGGCAAGACCCTCACTCCTAGAATCAAAAATATTATAGAGTAGCGCACCCGTTCTCAAGGGGTTGGGATGTGGTTCTTCAATCATTCTTTCAAGTTCAAACCAATGATAGAAATGAGAAAAAAGAGGTTTAGGGTCTAAATGCGCAGTAATCCAGAAAAAATTTCTTCTTTCTGCAGAAATAAATTCTCCTAAATGAGGTTTTAAGGCTTTTTGAAAATAAGGTTTAACGGTAACAATTTGATTGGTCTCTAAAAAATTAATTAATTCAGCCGCTGCTTTTTCAGCGAGCTCATGATAGGCTTTTGAGTTCTCAGCAGGTTTTAACACTGGTAATTCTCTATTCCTGTGTTCTTCTAATTTCAGAGCACTCCAAGCCCTAGCTAATTCTCTTTTGAGCAATTGAACTTCTTCTTCCCAAGTCAAAGGTACAAGATGAACATTTTGCTGGTACCAACTGTAGTTTTCTTTCCCTATACCAGAAGGACCTGTTTTTTTCGATGCTTGCTTTTCCAACCAATCCGCAAATTCATCTGTCGCTTTTATAGCGCTATCAATTAGGTCAACAAGTATAGTGTTTTCTGACACTTTGGGCTTTTCCAGTAGTGTTCCCAAAAGAATCGACTGATTTTGTATATCACGAATACCTGCAATCCACAATTCTCTCGCATTTCCTGTTAGATTTATTTTGGCTTGTTTATAAATTTCAGGTATCTGAGCTAATGCGGTACTTAATGAATTGAGGCTGGGTGAATCCAGAGGAAATTGGTACTCCCATAATTCAATAATTGCGTGATGCGTGGGTCCTTCATGAGCAGGCACATCACTCTTAGAAGACCATACTATTTTATAAAAGGCGGGATCTCGCTCCGATGGTTTTAAGATTTTAGAATGAAACAAATATCCATTCATTTCAGCCCAAATTAAATGCCAATCCACTTGCTCACTAACAGACCATTCCTCTTTAGGTATTTTTTCAAGCTGTGCTCTTAGAGCCTGATATCTGGATTCTCTTTTTTTAAAAGTGGTCTTAGAATAATCAGGCACTCCATTTAGCAGTGGAGGAACTTCAAAGCTTCTCCATGCATTAAATAGTTCTACAAGCTCAGGACGTGTCACAGCACTATCGTATTGAGCAAAGAGATTTGAAGATGAAAAAACAACAATTAAACTGACAATAGTAAGAAGCTTCCCCAAATACTTTTGAATAAAATAGATCATAGTCGATTAAAAAGATTTCTAAGTCAAGTAAAATTAAAAGTATTAAAAATTAACTACATTGTGTAAACAGTATAGTTCACTCATTGAAAATG
>NHDB01000048.1 GCA_002167945.1 Flavobacteriaceae bacterium TMED48
AGAAAAATATTACCCTATACTATTAGCATTCTTAAGTTTTCTCTATTCNATTTTCCTTTGGTTTAGNGGAGAGCAGCTCGAAGGTNTATATGTTGGCCTCTGGCCAGTNACNATATTAGGATTNGCNATAGCAATCAGACAAAGAAGNAACGACGATNTAAATAANAAGCAATGAATAATAAAATNATGTTNNTNGTNGGTTGTATTATTTTCNTCATNTATGTNTATTTNTTNNTGANTATNATCAGAAAGCANCATAAAATTCAAAGNAAAGAAAANATCGNNTCCTANGANNCAAACGACATNGACGGNATTGGNAACCAAGGTCGTTTTCCTNCAAAAAANTAANNNGNTTTAGNTNTCNGCTGNATANANAATGTTGGTTTGNTTTCGNATNNCATCCATNANTNNNGCNATNTCCAAACTNTGNTGCCATNTCCACTTNGANGATTGNGTTNTNCCANTNNGAAAACANNTATTNGCTTCAANNATTTCNTANGTNTANCCTTTTCCATTNATNGGAANTGANTTGCTATACNCTTNTCCATTGAGAACCANTTTNATTTCNCCTGTTTCGTGCCANCNAGAANTCATNTAGATTTCNCCTAATTCNCCACANATNCTNGCTTGCATNTCTTCATNNTGAGNAAAACTTGAATACANNATNGCTTGNGCNTTAGGATAAGANAAGATAAAACCNAGNTGTTCATCTACNCCTTCTTTNGTCAAAACTGCACTCGCCTTNATNNTNTCNGGANTACCTAAAAAATGNTANCCCAAAAACAAGGGATAAATNCCTATATCAAGNAANCTGCCNCCTCCTTTTTCNGGATTAAAAAGTCTNGANTCTACTCCCNTATNTAANCCATTAAANCTAAAAGTTGCATTNATGTATCTCAAGNNTCCAATTTTATTNTCTNANATCCATTGATGNNNNTGNTCAAAAGCAGGATTAAANCGCGTCCACAGGGCTTCCATNANAAANACATTTGCCTCAGTNGCNGCTTGAATNATTTGCTTAACCTGCTTGGCNTTCATNCCCATGGGCTTTTCACAAAGCACTCCTTTACCNTNNTTTATNGCTTCTATNGAAAGTGCTGCATGNGATGGATGNAGCGATGCGATATANACTAAATCNACCTCAGGGTCANGAAANAAGTCCGTATANTTAGAATATGAATTCTTTGCCTTGTATTTGTGAGCGAATTCGNTTGCTCTTGCAGAATCAGAGGAGGCAACCGCTTGTANAGNACAATTTGGAATCAAAGCCANATCNCCNGCAAACTTATTNGCGATATTNCCNANGCCAACTATTCCCCATCGTANTGATTTCATTTANTNAATATTTAACGAACNAAATCAAANAAATTAGANGTTGAAAGTAAACTTTTNGAGGTAAAGCCCTCTCCTGCTTCGGTTCCTATNAGTCGACCAAAGTTTTTTGCGCGATAGCTTACACTCTCAATAAANTTNTTACTNGAAATAGGAGTTTCAGCTTCTTTAGATTCNGGATCAAAAAACTGTGATTTATATGCTTTTACTGCATTTAATTTATNCTCTAAATGNGAAGAAATATCGACTACTATATGCGGTTCAATATCCATCCATTGTATATATTCTAATATTAGTTTCGGTTTCCAAGGATCTTGAATGTTTCCTTTGGAGTCTTTCGTNTTNATTTTTTCAAGACCGCTTAAAAAACAAGCATCATTGACCAATTTATTCGCTCTTCCGTGATCNATATGACGATCATGTGTAGCATTACACAAAATAAGCTGAGGACGAAAAGATCGTATTTTTGAGATTAAAGCCAACTGGTGTGCCTCNTCATTTTGAAAAAAACCATCTCTNAATTNCATATTGATTCTCTGATCAACTCCCAATACAGCTGCCGNACTGANTGCTTCTTCCTTCCTCATTTCTGCTGTCCCNCGTGTCCCGANTTCTCCNTGTGTCAAATCTATAATAGCTACAGTTTTTCCCTGACTNATTGAAAGTGATATGCTNCCAGCGCANCCCAATTCAACGTCGTCTGGATGGGCTCCNATNGCTAAAATTTCNACTTCTTTCATNAACTTNNTTTTGAAATAGATTGTATCAAGTCTCTTTTTAAATCCTCTATAGCCTCTATTCCAGTCGAAAAACGAACCATTTGCTCGGTAATTCCNTGNGCTCGACGTTCATCCTCACTTAAGAGGGCGTGAGAAGTCAGCCGTGGACTTAAGGCAGTACTTTCAATTCCAGCTAGACTCATGGTGGGTTTGACTAGTTCCATTCCTAATAAGAATTTCTTAGTATCGATTCCATTTACTAAGTCAAAGGATAACATTCCTCCAAAACCACTCATTTGACGCTTTGCGACCTCATGGCCTTGATGATCTTCAAGACCTGGATAATACACTTGGTCAACCCAGTCTTGATCTCTTAAAAAATTAGAAAGGAGCAAGGCGTTGTTATTTTGTGCTTGAACTCTTACGAATAAAGTCTTAATACTACGCTCTAAAAGCCAAACNGTATAGTCNCTTAAACTACCTCCTAAATTTTTNGCAGATTCAAAAATTGTTGCGATGNTCGATTCTGAACCTACAACAACACCAGCACAGATATCGCTATGCCCGCCCAGATATTTAGTCGCACTGTGAATTACGATATCAATCCCNTGNACGATAGGGTTCTGNTTAACTGGACTTGCAAAAGTATTGTCAATCATTGTCCATANTGACGCNCTCTTNGCAANCTCACCAATGGCTTTTAAATCAATNATTTTGAGCGTTGGGTTACTNGGTGTTTCAACATANATTCCTTTAGTGTTTGGGGTGATTTCAGCTTCAAAATCGCTGGCTTGGATTCCATTAGNAAAACTNTATTGAATCCCGTATTTAGNAAATTCTTTTTTAATAAAATTTCTAGTTCCACCGTACAGGTCGTCTTGAAAAATNACATGATCNCNTGATTTCAAATGGGAGAGCAATGCTGTACTNACAGCAGCCATNCCTGAACTGAAAATTAATCCACTTTCAGCTNCTTCTAAAGTTGCAACTTTCTCACACAAACCCNTTTGATTGGGAGTGTTAAAATAACGAGGGTACTGATTGATTTCTACATCGTTGAAAGCATAGGAGGTAGATGNGTATATGGGCGATATNGCNCCACCATACTGTGTGTCTTTTAACTCGCCAGCATGGACACATTGGGTCCTAAAATCCGATGACTTACTCATTGGATTCAATCCAAGATATTACGCTAGGGTCATCGGGTTGTGTTCTTGGAGATACNACACGAGCTAATNTNCCATCAGNATTGATGAGGTATTTTTGAAAATTCCATGAAACACTGGAATTCACAANTCCATTTTTAGCTTCTTGTGTCAGAAANTCGTAGACTGGATGCATATCTTTTCCTTTAACAGAAATCTTACTCATCATCGGAAAAGTTACACCATAATTGCTTTCACAANAAGCAGCAATTTCTTCNTCTGAGCCTGGCTCCTGTCTTAAAAAGTTATTGGCAGGGNAACCTACAATGACAAATTCTTCATTTCCATACTTGTCATACANTGCTTGAAGCTTTTTGTACTGTGGAGTAAGTCCACATTTTGATGCGGTATTGACTATCATGACTTTTTTTCCTTTTAAAGAACTGAAATCAAAATCTACACCTTCAATATTTTTAACGGTGAATTGAAAAATGGTTTTGTCGCCTTTTTCTTGTGAAAAAGCTNAAGGTGAAGTCATCATAAACNCTAGAATAATTAANGTTAATCTCATTTGTATTTTTTTTTCAAAGGTCGCTGTTTTTTTTGAATTGAAAAAAAAGACTTTTNTTAAACTATTTCAGCNCTTAACCCTTCTTCCAAAAGAGCAGTNCAACGGGGNACCAAGTCTTCTAAAGAACCTGTTTTAACTGNACACTTCCCTGTAAAATGNACAAGGTAAGCACANTGTTCAGCTTGCATATAAGTGTGTTCACAAATCTTGATTAAACAACTAATCACATGGTCAAAGGTATTGACATCATCGTTGTATAAAATGATNTCGTGCTCTTGGTCTTCTTGCACAAGAACTTCTTCAATTCCCTCTGGACTTTCNTCTGGTTTGGTAGAAACTATTTTATNAATTTCANGGCACACCATTGCTCTTTTTCTTTTGTGCTTATTAAAGTTAAGTTTTCCTTTTTAAACGCTTGCTGAAGAAAATTAACATCACTATGATAAAACCCTGATAGAAACAAACTACCTCCCACCTTTAATGCATGGCTATAGCTTGGTATTTGTTCCAATAATACATTCCTATTGATGTTTGCAAAAATAGCGTCATAAGTTGGTCGAGTGGACTCTAAAAAGGNTGCTTGAGATGAACGAATATTCTTACATCCATTGGTTTTTGCATTCTCAATTGTATTTTCAACACACCAAGCGTCAAAATCAATTGCATCTATAGCTTGAGCTCCTTTTTTNGAAGCTAGAATACCTAAAACCCCAGTNCCACAACCCATATCGAGTACAGTTTTATCTGATAGGGTTTCTTCTAAGACAAATTCCATCATCATATGCGTTGTAGGGTGGTGNCCGGTNCCAAAACTCATTTTCGGATTGATGATTAACTCATAAGTCTTCCCTTGACTTTCGTGAAAGTCAGCTCGAATCACACAATCACTNCCGACAAAGATGGGTTGAAATTCAGATTCCCACTTTGCATTCCAGTTTTCAGGGGGAATTTCAGTAACTGTAAGCTCAATATGAACACTTTCATTATCTAAAAGTGCAACTGAATCGAGAAAACTTTCTTTCTTCTGTGTTTTTGGAAGGTAGGCGTTCAGTCCCTCTTCTGTACTTAAAAAACTATCGAAGGGCAACTGTTGCAGTTGAGCGAGTAATATATCTNCCCAAGGGCTTTTGGGATTTACAGTAAAGCGATATTCCAGATACGCTTCCGCCATTAAAAAGCGTTTACTATNGCCATNAAATCATCGGCATTTAANGAGGCGCCTCCTATGAGTCCACCATCNACATCAACCATAGAAAAAATCTCTTTNGCATTATTAGGTTTTACGCTNCCNCCATAAAGNATTACAACATCTTCTGCTATCGCAGCATTGTAATTGGCTTCAATCTCTTTACGAATAAAGGCATGCATTTCTTGNGCTTGTTCTGGACTTGCAGTCTCNCCTGTACCGATNGCCCAAACAGGCTCATAAGCAAGTATGATTTGATCCCAAGCTTCACCNGCAAGATCAAACAAAGCAGTGGAAAGTTGTTCTTTTACCAAATCGAAGTGAGTATTTGCTTTTCTTTCANTTAACTCTTCTCCAAAGCAAAAAATAATTTCCATTCCATCTTCAATAGCAGTANCTACTTTGGCTTTTAAGGATTTGTTTGTTTCTCCATAAAGAGAACGCCTTTCAGAGTGGCCAAGTATTACCGTTTGAACCCCAACCCCTTTTAACATAGAAGANGACACCTCGCCTGTATGAGCACCTGAGGCCGCTGCANTCATGTTTTGAGCTGCCACCTTNATANGTTGACCGTTTAGCATACTCACAGACTGAGANAGCTGGGTAAACGCAGGNGCTACATAAACCATNACATCNTCTCTAATGGAGTGCTGAGTCAAATTAGTTAATAAAAGTTCGGTTTCGGCAGTGNNGTTGTTCATTTTCCANTTGCCGGCTACTATTTGGTTTCTCATTTTAAAGTGTTTTAATTCTTGGATCTAAATATGCGTAANTAAAATCGACCACAATATTAATGATAATAAAGAAGAAGGCAATGGTTAAAACTGATCCCATTACAACAGGAATATCTAATTGATTTAAAGCCTCAACAATTTCCTTCCCTAAGCCTTTCCATCCAAAGATGTATTCCACAAAAATTGAACCAGCTAGAAGCGAAGCAAACCATCCTGAAATGGCCGTAATAACGGGGTTTAAGGCATTTTTTATAGCGTGTTTTAAAAGCACCTGATAGCGCGAGAGCCCTTTGGCGTATGCAGTACGAATATAATCTTCGGATAAGACTTTCAATAAGTTACTTCTCAACAATTGAATGATGACTGCTAGTGGTCTTATACCCAATACGATAGAGGGTAGAATTAGATTTTTCCATTGCAATCTATTTTCTTCACCGTAGTCATCCAATTCATAAAGACTTCCTGTCATATTTAGTCCAGTGTACTCGTGAAGCACGTAACCAAAAAACCATGAAAATAGAATTGCACTAAAAAAAGAGGGAACACTCATCCCTAAAGTACTGATCAACTGCAAAAAACGATCGAGCCAATTATCCTTATTTAAAGTAGCAACAATACCAAAAAAAATACCCAAAACCACAGCTATAATCATTGAAGACAAGGCTAATAAAGCCGTATTTGGAAGTGTTTCCTTGATGATTTCAGCAATGGGTTTTCCTCTTTTTTGAAAAGAAGTTCTAAAATAGGGTGTTTTAACTACTACTACCTTATTTCTAGCATGGGTCAGAATCCATCCTCCATAAAGGTTTTTATCATAATATCCGAACACCGAAGGGTCTTTAGCGTGAATTGAAAGAGGAAGTAAGTCGTTGAGATAGTAAAAATACTGAGTCGTTATGGGCAAATCAAATCCAAATTTTGATTTGATCACCTCCAATTGTACACTGTCTTCATTTTGATCCATCATCATTTGTGCTGGATCACCAGGAAGCACGGTAAATAGGAAAAAAACAAGGGTTGCGACTCCCCAAAGTGCTGAAAGTGCGGTCACCAATTTAAGTACAATATAACGAATCATCAGGCTGCTTCTGCTTGCAAATGAATTAGTGCAAATACAGCGTAATTGACCATGTCATGGTAATTAGCATCAATTCCCTCACTAACTAATGTTTTCCCAAAATTTTCCTCAATTTGCTTCACTCTGAGGAGTTTTTGCAGTATCAAATCTGTCAACGAACTGACACGCATTTCTCTCCAAGCCTCACCGTAGTCATGATTTTTTTTTATCATCAAATCAAAAATGATTCGTATTTGTTCGTCGTAAAGATGCAACGCTTGATCTGTATCCAAATCCGGTTGATCCGCAATATCTTTCTCAATCTGAATAAGTGCCATGACACTGTAATTTACAATGCCAATAAATTCAGATTCTTGGCTTTCCGCTACTTTTTGTTCTTTATTGGTTTGCAAAATTCGAATTCGTTGGGCCTTAATAAAGATTTGATCTGTCAGGGAAGGGAGCCTTAGAATTCTCCAAGCAGCACCGTAATCTGCCATTTTATTTTTAAATAATGTACGGCATTGCTTTATAATTGATAAATACTGTTTTTTGGACACTTCCATTTCACCTAAATTTGTCTAAATTTCGAACTTAAATTTAGTTTTAAACTTCTATTTACAAAAAAGTTATCAAAAAGAAAATCACAAAACAGGCTTTTAATATTAAAGGAGCGCTCATCGACTTAAGTGAGCCTAAAGTAATGGGAATCTTAAATATAAATGAAGATTCTTTTTATGATGGTGGAAAACACAACAGTATTGACAAGGCGCTCTTGCAAACGGAAAGAATGCTTAGCGATGGTGCTTTTTTCATTGATATAGGAGCCGCAAGTAGTAAGCCTGGAAGCCCAATCATTAAGCCCGAAGTAGAGCTTAAAAAATTACTCCCCATACTCCAGGCCTTAATCAACCAGTTTCCAAAAACTTATTTTTCAATTGACACCTACAACAGTAAAGTAGCTAAGGAAGCCTTGAATATAGGTGCTAGTATGATAAATGATATTTCTGCGGGTAGAATCGACCCTGAAATATTTAAAACAGTAGCAGATTTTAGAGTTCCTTATGTTTTGATGCATATGCAAGGAACCCCTAAAAGCATGCAAGAACAACCTCAGTATGACAACATTACTAAAGAAATTAAGTTTGATTTAATCCAACAAATACAAGACGCTACTGCTCAAGGAATAACGGATCTTATAATAGACCCAGGTTTTGGCTTTGGAAAAAATATAATTCATAACTATCAATTGCTTAGAGAGCTCAATAGCCTTACCGACCTTAATTGTCCAGTTCTAGTTGGTGTCTCTAGGAAATCTATGATTTACAAAGTGTTGAAGACCGGTCCAGATATGGCATTGAACGGAACAACTGCGCTTCACGCTTGGGCACTTGAACGTGGAGCATCAATTTTAAGAGTCCACGATGTAAAAGAGGCTAAAGAA
The DNA here is from genome assembly GCA_002167945.1 of Flavobacteriaceae bacterium TMED48. Lineage (GTDB taxonomy): Bacteria > Bacteroidota > Bacteroidia > Flavobacteriales > Flavobacteriaceae > MS024-2A. Next base: position 8,189 of record NHDB01000048.1, read on the forward strand.
TGTATCGACTTATGGACTGCGCTTCAATAGTTTTTTTAAATTTACAAAAAGACCGTACTTGGAGCTAACCGATTTTATTGATTTCTCTTTTATCGATGTTGTAGATATCCTACTCGTCGCTCTGCTCCTCTTCTATCTTTATAAATTACTTAAAGGTACAGTTGCTATCAATATCTTTATAGGAATTGTCATCATCTATCTGATTTGGAGACTAACAGATATACTCAATATGGATGTATTGAGTAATATACTGGGTAAATTTATCAGTGTAGGGTTTTTTGCGCTAATTGTCGTTTTCCAGCAAGAAATTAGAAAGTTTCTTTTACTGCTGGGTTCCACCAACTTTACTACCAGAGGAAATGTACTGCGTTATTTTAGATTTTTAAATCAAGAGAAGAATGCAACACAAATAAATTTTGACGTTTTGGTTGACGCTATTGAGGAAATGTCTAAAAATAAAACAGGTGCCATTATTGTTATTCAAAGAAATAACAGTCTTGAGTTTGCCTATACAAACAACAATAGGACGGACATCAAATTAGATTCTTTGGTTCTACAGAGTATTTTTTTTAAAAACAGTCCCNTACACGANGGAGCAGTNGTTNTAAAAAACAATAGNATAATNGCNACTCGTGTAGTTTTNCCNCTNTCAGACAAAGNNAAACTCCCTGCNAAATACGGNCTGAGNCATCGAGCNGGACTAGGAATTACNGAAAAAACAGATGCTTTNGTTTTGGTTNTTTCAGAACAAACAGGAAAAGTCGTNTATNTNAAAGACAGTGAATTCTATCCTATNGATTCTTTTGCTNCTTTAAAANAAANCCTNTCGCAAGACNTAAGCGAGTAGNTTACAGNATNAGTTCCTCNGCNAACTGAACCTCATACAGCTTGGCNTAATAGCCNTTGGANACNTTAAGCAGNTCNNCNTGTGTCCCCTGCTCTACTATATTNCCTTGNTCCATNACTATGATTCGGTCNGCNTTTTTAACTGTNGCCAGACGATGTGCAATTACAATGGAGGTTTTNCCTTCNGTTAGTGTGTCTATTGCTTTTTGAATGACTTCCTCTGTNTAACTATCTACAGATGANGTTGCCTCATCNAAGACCAATATCGCAGGTTGTGTNATGTANGCTCTTAGGAAAGCAATTAATTGACGCTGACCNGANGAAAGCATNACNCCNCGCTCNTTAACNTTGTAATCNTAACCTCCTGGAAGAGANTCNATAAAATCATGAACTCCNATTTTTTTAGCNGCNTCAGCNACNTCTTCCCTACTNATTNNNGGATCNAAAAGGGTAATATTATTGAATANACTGTCAGCAAATAAAAAGACATCTTGTAAAACAACTGCAACATGCTTTCTAAGNGCATTCAGTTCAAAATCTTTAATTGATATCGAATCAATNGTAATGTCTCCNGTNTCGTANTCATAAAACCTNGAAAGCAANTTGATNATGGTCGATTTNCCTGCTCCTGTAGCACCTACNATNGCNACNGTTTCTCCTGNNTTNATATCAAGNGAAATTCCGTGTAAAACTTCTTCATCCNGGANGTANGAAAAATGNAGNTGATCAAAAGATATNGCTCCTTCNAANGNCNCTGGACTTTTAGTTCCNGNATTCTCNATACTACTCTCNGTTTCAAGNATNTTAAAAATNCGATCCGCAGCTACCATACCCATTTGAAGNGTATTGAACTTATCNGCTATTTGCCTNAAAGGTCTGAACANCATTTGNGACATNTGGATNAATAAGAAAATGGTTCCNAGGGAAACTCCCCCTCCNGAAATGACATTTAAACCTCCATACCAAACAAGTAAACCTATGGTGACAGAAGACGAAATTTCAGCAACCGGAAAAAAAATGGAGTTAAACCAAACTGTTTTTAGCCAAGCTTTTTTGTGTTTTTCATTGATAGCGACAAATTGATCGTATTCAATCTTTTCACGGTGAAAGATTTGAACAATTTTCATCCCACTAAGTCGCTCTTGTACAAATGAATTCAGATTTGCAACCTGAAGTCGAACTTCTTCAAAGGCTTTTTTCATCGATTTTTGAAACAATCGTGTGGCGTAGAGTATGATCGGAAGTATGGAAAACACGATCAAGGTTAACCTCCAGTCCACATAAATCATAACTCCTATCACTAAAACCATTTTAAGAAGGTCTGCAATAATCATAAAGAGTCCTTGGGAAAAAATACTTGCTATGGTTTCAATATCGCTTACGGCTCTTGTAACCAATCTTCCGACAGCAGTTTTGTCAAAATAACTCATCTTAAAAAAGATGATTTTATTGAATAGTTGGACTCGCAAATCTCTTATGACCTTTTGCCCTAACCAATTGGCATAGAAAACAAATAAAAATTGAAAAATCACTTCTAAAATTAAAGCGCTGAGCATAAAGCCAACAAAAAGTAACATTCCTTCGTAATTCTTAGGTCTGATGTAATCATCTACCGTAATCTTGAGAAGATAAGGTGTTAGTGTTGAGAATATAGAGAGTAAAATTGCAGCAACTAAAACAAAATAATAGGTTCCCTTAAACGGCTTTACAAAAGCCATCAATTTTGAGAAAAGATTTAAATCAAATATTTTACCGCTGACTTTTGCCATGTTCTAAATATATTGAATTTGGATATTCTATATGAGTTAAAAAAAGTCCTTCAGCTGGAACTGAATATCCTGCCAAAGAACGGTTTTTACTTTCAATTACAGTGTGCACCTCTTGAATATTTTTTTTGTCCAACCCTATCTCGATCAATGTTCCAACGATGGCGCGAACCATATTTCGCAAAAAGCGATTTGCAGTAATGGTAAAGACTAGTCCTGTTTCACTTTTTTCCCAAACTGCTTTGCTGATAGTGCACAAAAAGGTTTTTACATCTGTATGNGCCTTGGAAAAACATTCAAAATCTTCATACTCTAAAAGAATTGAAGCTGCTTTATTCATCTGCTCCACATCCAAGGGCTGATAAAGACCGTAACTCATACCCTGAACAAAAGGAGACTTAAAATTGTTTAAGTGGTATTCATAAGTTCTGCTGAGGGCATCAAAACGGGCGTGAGCTCGAGGTTTTACTTCTCGAATCCGAATCACGGCAATATCATTCGGTAAAAACTGATTCAGCCTAAAAATCAACTGTTCTAAATCAGTAGTATCCGCATCGAAATGAGCAAACATTTGTTTTGCATGAACTCCAGTATCCGTTCTCCCTGCAGCAGTCAATGGGGTCTGCTGTTTTAAAAGAAGCGCTAGAGCTTCTTCCATAACCTCCTGTACGCTAAGTGCATTGGGCTGTCGTTGCCATCCGTGATAAGCCGTACCAGCATATGAAAATTCTAAAAAAAAACGCTTGGAATTCATTCACAGTAAAGATACTTGGAATTATTTGTAGATACAATTCATATATGGAGGGATTCAGCGAATATAATTTTCAAATCACTTTCCATACTTTTACGGTAGAATTATTCCCTGTGAAAAAAATAGTCCTCCTTTCCGATACCCATGGGTATATCGATCAAAAAATTAAAGATTATGTAGCCAAAGCTGATGAGGTTTGGCATGCAGGTGATATTGGGAAGGCAAGTGTTTTAGATGAGTTGGCGTCTGTAAAACCTCTAAGAGCAGTTTACGGTAATATTGACAGTCATAAAATCCGTCAACAAGCTCCTGAAGTACTCAGCTTTAATTGTGAAGGTATTGATGTACTGATGACCCATATAGCTGGCTATCCTGGACGCTACAATAATAAAGCAAAAAATCTAATCACAACTGAAAAACCAGGCCTTTTTATATGCGGTCATTCACATATTCTTAAAGTAATGCGGGATAAAAAATACGGTCACTTACACATGAATCCAGGTGCTGTAGGTATTTCAGGATTTCACAAAATAAGAACCCTACTNCGTTTTGAAATAGATACTGGCCAAATCAAAAATCTAGAGGCTGTTGAATTGGGGCTTCGTGGAGCGCTATCGAATGCGGTCGACGGAGCGAACTAAAGCCTCATCTTTACGGATTCCCCTTCTTGCAAGCCAAGTTAAAACTACCGTAATGCATGATAACAATAGGGCAATTTCTGTAAAATTTATATCATCTGAAAGATCAAAACTGGGCAGTAGCAATCCAATTTGAAGCAATTGTTGTAAACTGATGATTAAAACCACCAATGACTGTAGTGTGCGCTTTTTAAATAAAAATAAGGACAGCAACAGTAAAACTGGAGCGATTAAAAACCCGTAATTTTCTCTGTAGGTTTGACTGATTACTTCATCAAATTCAATATTGATTGAAAGATTGAAAACAAGAACTCCTACAACAAATGCAATGAGCAAATACAAGGATTGAATACGCTGAATCATCTTTTGATTTTTAACAAAATTAAGTTTTTTTTAAAAGCGGTTATTTTAAATTAAAAATTTGTAATATTGCTCTTCTACAATTTACTACAGCTCTAAGACAAATACTTTCTATTAAAGGGCATCAATCAAATAACTTCATGTACGAAATAGCTACTCTTAAAACAAAGAAATTACCTGAATTACAGGAAATCGCAAAAAAAATTGGGATTAAAAGAATTGCAGGTCTAAAAAAATTAGATCTCATCTATCAAATAGTCGATTTTATCGCCTCTAGACCCGATGANGATNTTAAAAGCGAAAANCCAAAAGAAANNNCTTCAAGTTGAAAAAAAGGCTCCGATTAAAGTACTCCCTGTACAAAAATCTAAACCCAAGCCTCAAAAGGAAAATCAACAACACCAAAAGAACAACAACCCCAATCAAAAAAAACCAGGGCAGCACCAAAACAATAACAACCCCAACAAAAACGGTGCTCAAAAAAGAAACGACAACCAAAACAAAAATCGTCAAGACCACAATCACAATAAAGACAATAGAAGTAGATACCGTCAGCCGGACTTTGAGTTTGANGGAATAGTGGAAACAGAAGGTGTTTTAGAGATGATGTCAGAAGGGTACGGATTTCTCCGTTCTTCAGATTACAATTACCTTTCCTCTCCNGACGATGTNTATGTATCGCAGTCTCAAATTCGACTTTTTGGACTGAAAACAGGAGATACTGTCNTNGGCTCTGTTCGCCCTCCTAAAGAAGGAGAAAAATACTTTCCCTTAATTAAAGTGGATAAAATCAACGGACTAGATCCCAAAGTNGTTCGNGANCGNGTTTCATTNGAACANTTAACNCCNCTATTTCCNCANGAAAAATTNAANCTTGCGGACAANCAAAGTACNATNTCNACTCGGATTATGGACNTNTTNTCACCNATTGGNAANGGNCAAAGAGGAATGATTGTTTCNCAACCCAANACGGGTAAAACCATGNTGTTNAAAGATATNGCAAATGCAATTGCNGCTAATCATCCAGAAGTTTATCAATTAATNCTNCTTATNGANGAACGNCCNGAGGAGGTTACNGANATGCAGCGAAANGTGGACGGTGAAGTAGTCGCTTCTACATTTGATGAGCCAGCTGATCGACACGTAANAGTTGCCAACATCGTTTTAGAAAANGCNAANCGTTTNGTAGAATGNGGTCACGATGTNGTTATTCTATTAGANTCNATNACNCGNCTTGCCCGAGCTTACAATACNGTNCANCCNGCCTCNGGTAAAATATTAAGTGGGGGNGTCGATGCNAATGCGCTGCACAAACCCAAACGTTTTTTCGGAGCAGCNCGAAATATTGAAAACGGCGGATCNCTNTCNATCATCGCNACNGCTTTAACCGANACGGGATCTAAAATGGACGAAGTNATCTTNGANGAATTTAAAGGAACNGGNAATATGGAGCTTCANTTGGATCGNCGTATAGCAAACCGNCGTATTTTCCCAGCCATTGATTTGGTNTCTTCNAGNACGAGAAGAGATGANCTATTNTTGGATGAAAANACCATNAAGAGAATGTGGATCATGAGAAAGTATTTGGCTGACATGAATCCNGTNGAAGCTATGGAATTCATCAACGATCGATTCCAAAGAACACAAAGNAATGAAGAGTTCTTAATCTCNATGAANTCATAANNCANTTATTACTGTATCAAATAAAAAAGNCTCCTAATNACTTAGGAGCCTTTTTTTATGNNNTATTAATCTTTAGNNANTANANNGANGCAATGTGNNNTGCNAGCTTTGANTTTAANTTNGCNGCCTTNTTNGCATGAATGATATTNTTNTTNGCTANTTTATCAATNNNAGAAACNACNGAAGGNAACATTTTAGTNGCNTCTTTNTTNCTNGTNAGNTCTCTNANCTTTTTNATCGCGTTTCTAGTNGTNTTGTGNTGAAAGCGATTAAGTAGCCTTTTTTTGTTGTTTGAACGAATGCGTTTTAAAGCAGATTTATGATTTGCCATAATTAAAAATTAATTTGTAGCCCGTAGGGGAGTCGAACCCCTCTTTCCAGGATGAAAACCTGGCGTCCTAACCGATAGACGAACGGGCCATATTTTTCGTGCGCAAATGTACACGTAAAAATGTTATTAAACAACCCTTATTAAAAAACAATTAATAGGCTTTTGCAAAAAGGACTCGTTGCTTCGATGGATTTCCAGAGTAAACGCATTGACCTGCTTCTTCTTTAGCCTCCAAAGGGATGCATCGAATGGTCGCTTTAGTTATTTTTTTTATGGCTTTTTCAGTTTCTGCTGTACCGTCCCCATGGGCAGAAACAAAACCTCCTTTTCCTTCAATAATAGTCTTAAACTCATCAAAATCAGCAACTTCTGTAATGTGTTTTTGTCTAAAATCCAATGCTTTTTGAAACAAATCTACTTGAATCTTATCCAATTGATCGCTTATAAAATCGACCAGCTCAGCCTGGGCTACTACAGTCTTATTAAGCGTGTCTCTTCGAGCAACTTCTACTGTACCATTTTCAAGATCCTTAGGACCGATAGCAACTCTTAAGGGAACACCTTTTAATTCGTGTTCGTTAAACTTAAATCCTGGCTTAAACTTGTCTCTATTGTCGAATTTAACCCGAACACCTTTTTGTTCTAGTTCTACTTTCATCCCCTCTACAACTTCAGCGATTTTAGCTTGTTGTTCTTCTCCTTTGTATATAGGTACAAAAACAACTTGTATAGGCGCAAGATTGGGTGGTAAAACTAAGCCATTGTCATCACTATGCGTCATGATCAACGCACCAATAAGACGGGTAGAAACACCCCAAGATGTTGCCCAAACATGCTCTAGACCTCCCTCAGCGGTTGCGTATTTGACGTCAAAAGCTTTGGCGAAATTTTGACCCAAAAAGTGAGAAGTACCTGCTTGTAACGCTTTTCCGTCTTGCATTAATGCCTCTATACAATAGGTCTCTTCAGCACCTGCAAATCGCTCACTAGCTGTTTTCGTTCCTTGGATCACTGGGATGGCCATATAGTTTTCGACAAAATCTGCATAAACTTGATTCATTAGCTTAGTCTCCTCTACAGCCTCGACTTTGGTTGCATGAGCAGTATGGCCTTCTTGCCATAAAAATTCAGCTGTTCTCAAAAACAAACGCGTTCGCATCTCCCATCGAACTACATTTGCCCATTGATTAATTAAAATGGGTAAATCTCTGTAGGATTGAATCCACGACTTATAAGTATTCCATATAACCGCCTCACTTGTCGGACGGACAACCAACTCCTCCTCTAATTTTGCTTTGGGATCAACTTTTAACTTTCCTGGATTATCCTCATCATTTTGCAATCTGTAATGGGTGACTACTGCACACTCTTTTGCAAAACCTTCAGCATTTTTTTCCTCTGCTTCAAACAAGCTCTTGGGAACAAAGAGAGGGAAATAAGCATTTTCATGTCCTGTAGCCTTAAACATTTTATCCAACTCCGCTTGCATTTTTTCCCAAATGGCGTAACCGTAAGGTTTTATGATCATACACCCGCGAACAGCTGAATTTTCTGCTAAATCTGCATTGACAACAATTTCGTTGTACCACTTTGAATAGTCTTTTTCTCTCGGAGTTAATTTAGCACCCATAAATTTTTGGCATAGATTTTGCCTATATTTAATTATACAAATTCTTTGTGGTGCAAAGCTAAACTTTTTGAACCACATCTCTAAAACGATTGATTATGAATGCACGAAAAAACATCCAAAAAATTAAAGGTTCAATTATAGCTTTAACAGCTTCCCTAAGCTTCGTTGGTTGTGGTAGTTTTCAAGGTGCATCTTATTTTTCGTCTGATGGGATCTACACCACCAAGACCCAAGTGAGAACAGAAAGAACAGTTAGACCTCAGCGAACAAACTCAAATAACAGCTCCTATTACTCAGAGTATTTTAAAGATGCAGCTACAGGTACTGTAGCTGAAAATGAAGTCTTTTTTACAGATACTGACAATTACACCTCTGAACAGGATTATACAGATGAAAACAATTATGTTGAGTCTTCTCAAATTCCATGGGGTGGACAAACATCTCAAACAGAAGTTGTCATCATTGATAGAAGTCCAAACTTTATGTGGGGACTCTCAGGCTTCGCCTTTAGAGCTTCTCCATTTTGGAGAGGCTACTATTTTAACGATCCCTTTCGCTATGGATATGGTGGCTTTAGAAACCCTTTTATGAATCCATATTTTGGTTATGGAGGTTTTGCAGGTGCTTGGGGCTACGACCCTTTTTACAGTCCTTTAGGCTATTATCCTGGTTACGATTTCGGCTTCGGTTGGGGCGGTTGGAATAGATGGAATCGTTGGAACAGATGGAATGATTGGAACCGTTGGAACAGTTGGAACAGATGGGGAGATCACCCTTATAGTCATAATAGCTATTACGGAGGTAGCGATTATACCTCTACTGTAGCGCGTGTTAAATCTGGACGCGGAGAAAAAAATTACGAAGGTTCAAGACGGACAAATAGCAGAGTACAGGAACGCAATACAAAAACTCAGAATAGTGATGTTAGAGAACCTAGCCTTAATCGTATAAATGTTGGTCGAGGTATAAACTCGCTTGGTAATGTCTATATGCTAACCAACCGCAAAGACAACATTAACCCGGACTCAAAATTAAATGGAAGATCAAACACGAAAAGACCCGTTTATGGTAGCAATTCCATTTCTACTAATCAAAACAGATCAAATCTTTCTAATTCAACAAAAGGGGTTCAAAGAAGTTCCAGAGGTAGATTTACGCAATCGCGTTATGGTCAAGTGAATCGGACTAGAATCAACACAACCTCACCTAGGAGAACGAATAGACCGGCGGTAAACAGAAGTTCTCCAACGCCTAAACGTACTTCTATCCAATCACCAAGAAGCGTGAATAGAAATAACAGCTACAATAATAACAACAGCTCAAGAAGAACATATAAAAGTACCCCTAGCTCTAGCTACAGGAGTTCTTCACCTTCCCGATCGTACAATTCAGGGAGTTCAAGATCCTCCAGTTCCAGTAGAGGTAGAAGTTCATCAGGCGGTCGAAGAAACCCATAATCTCTAAATTTTTTACTACACCCATGCGTAATTTTTATATACAACTTATAGCATTAATGTTTATTCAACTATCTGTTTCTCAAACAGTTAATGATGTAACGGTCTTTCTATCCGAAGAATTAAACGGTTCTGCACGATACAATAGTATGGCAGGTGCCTTTGGTGCGCTTGGAGGAGATCTGACGGCAGTTTCAATGAATCCAGCAGGGTCTTCCGTTTTTTTACATTCTGAATTTGGCGGTACATTAAATTACAACAACAGCGCTATTGAAAGTTCTTATTTTGGCAGTACGTTTAACAAAGAAGACTACAACTTAAAGTTTGATCAGATAGGAGCCATGTTTATTTTTAACAATACAAATCCTGATAGTTCATGGACACGTCTCGCTACAGGAATTAATAGCCACAGAGTTTCTAAGTTTGATCAAAAGGCACGTGTGGAAGGTTTAAATACAAGAGGTATTGATACTTATTTTCTTTATTTTGCTGACGGTTTAAACTTTGAAAACCTTCCTCTCTACGACGGAGAAACTATACAGGAGGTCTACCGTGTTTTAGGTAAAGAGAACGGTTTTGCAGCGCAACAAACGTTTTTGGGTTATCAATCTTACATCATCAATCCCTTTAGTTTCGAAGATGGAGAAACTCAATATTATTCAAATGTAGAATATGGACAGCTAGACCACAGATTAGATATTTTATCGAAAGGTTTACATAGAAAAACAGCGTTAAATTTTAGTGGATTGTATAAAAATATATTTCACTTGGGTATCAATTTAAACCTTCATAAACTAGAATATCATTCTGATCAAAGCTTTTATGAAACAGGTCAATACAGTGAATCTCCAGTTTACAATATAGATTTTGAAAATGGACTTAGCAGTTTTGGACAAGGTGTTTCTGTTCAAATCGGAGCCATAGTCCGACTTAAAAACTTGAGGTTGGGGTTGACCTATGATTCCCCTCAATTCTTAGAGATTTCAGATCAAACCAAACAGAAGGTTTCTTCCTTTTATATCGATCAAGGTTTTGTTGTTAAAGAAACTATCGACCCTAATGTTATAAATTCATACGAAGCTTATCTGATTAATCTTCCATCAAAAACAACCTTAAGTGCTGCCTATGTTTTTGGTGGAAAAGGTCTACTTTCTTTAGATTACGGCATACAAAATGCTGCCAATACGGTCTTGAGCAGAAATGGTGGTAGTGGATATCTGGACAACTTAACATCTAGCTTACCTGATACTTTTGGATCGATTCAAACCATAAAAGTTGGAGGTGAGTACCGATTTAATGACATCAGCCTAAGAGCAGGTATTCTCAATCGAAACAACGCACATAAAAGTGTCAGTACTTCTGATCAAGCATTTACTTTTGGTTTAGGATTTGACTTTGGCTCAAACAACCTGAGTTTGTCTTTAGTCCAGCTCAATAACACTAAAAAGTTTAATATGTTTTCTGAGGGATTGACCGATCCCTACACACTTTCCAACAACATCTCACGGGTGAGCTTGAGCTACAACATAAAACTTTGATAGGTTATTCACTCTTTTTTCATTGTAGAAATTGAGTATATTTGTAGGCATCTTTAGAATCTATGAAACTAGAAAAATCAATCAATGAAAGCGTCGCTCAGACTGGGGATGACCATTTTTCATCTTCTGCAATTACACCTTTAAAAGCAGATGCTTTCAAAAAAACAGACGCAGAGAAAATTCTCCTGATTCAAAAACACTTTGAAGCTATTTTAGACACTTTGGGAATGGACTTGACGGATGATAGTTTAAAAGGAACTCCACTTCGCGTTGCAAAAATGTATGTAAATGAAATCTTTGGTGGTCTTCATCCCGATAAAAAACCAGTGGCATCCACCTTTAAGAACTCCTACAAATACGGTGAAATGTTGGTAGAAAAAAACATTACCCTCTACTCTACTTGCGAACACCATTTATTACCAATAGTCGGGAAAGCCCATGTAGCTTATATCTCAAATGGTACTGTAGTAGGACTCTCTAAGATGAATCGTATAGTGGAATATTATGCTACAAGACCTCAGGTTCAAGAACGACTAACCCTTCAAATTGTCCAAGAGCTGCAATCTACATTAGGTACTAAAGATGTGGCTTGTGTTGTCGATGCTAAGCATTTGTGTGTAAATTCCAGAGGAATTAGCGATGTAGCAAGCAGCACAGTGACGAGTGAGTTCGGTGGTGCATTTAAGTCTGAGGACAAAAAGCGTGAATTTTTAGATTATATCCAATTAGATACCAAATTCTGATGGAGCAAGCGTTAGCTGTTTACAATTCACTAAGCGGAAAAAAAGAATCTTTTAAATCCCTTTTACCCAATCATGTAGGAATGTATGTTTGTGGTCCCACTGTATACAGCAATGTCCATTTAGGTAACTGTAGGACTTTTATTTCTTTTGATTTAATCTTTAGATACCTCCAGCATCTAGGCTATAAAGTACGCTATGTCCGCAATATTACTGATGCAGGTCATTTAGAAAACGATGCTGACGAAGGAGAAGATCGAATTGCAAAAAAAGCCCGCTTAGAATCCATAGAGCCTATGGAAGTTGTTCAGCGGTATACTGTAGATTTTAGAGATACTATGAAGCAATTTAATGCTTTACCTCCCAGTATAGAGCCTACTGCTACTGGTCATATTGTAGAGCAGATTGAATTGATCAAAAAAATAATGGATGAAGGCTATGCCTATGAAGTTAATGGCTCAGTTTATTTTGATGTACTTCGCTTCAACAAAGACATTCCATACGGTAAATTAAGCGGCAGGAACATCGAGGAATTAATACACAATTCCCGGGCTCTTGATGGACAATCTGACAAAAAAAATCCTCAAGATTTTGCTTTGTGGAAAAAAGCAGAGCCTCAACACATCATGCGCTGGCCCTCCCCCTGGAGTGATGGTTTTCCTGGATGGCACCTCGAATGTACTGCAATGAGTACCAAATATCTTGGAACACAGTTTGACATCCACGGTGGCGGTATGGATTTGAAATTCCCTCATCATGAATGTGAAATCGCTCAAGCAGAATCAGTATACAAAAAATCGCCTGTAAATTATTGGATTCATGCCAATATGCTCACCCTAAACGGGAAAAAAATGGCAAAATCAACAGGTAACAATATGCTCCCAAACGAAATGTTTAGCGGAGAAAACAGCATTTTTAATAAGCCCTTCTCCCCTATGGTTGTTCGATTTTTTATGATGCAAGCTCATTACAGAAGCATTGTAGATTTAAGCGAGAGCGCTTTAGAGGCCTCTGAAAAAGGGTTTCACCGTTTGGTTGATGCACTTCAAAAGTTGGATAGCTTGGAGGTTAGTGAAAACTCGAGTGGGTTTGAATTAGAATCGTGGACTCAAAACTGCTACACAGCCATGAATGACGATTTTAACAGCCCTGTTTTAATTGCTCATCTGTTTGATGCCGTCAAATACATCAATGCAGTGTCCAATGGTCTACACAAAATTAATGCTGAAGATTTAGCGAGCTTATCAAAAACTATTAGATTATTTTTTAACGAGATTTTAGGATTGCAAACCCCTGAAAAAAGTGAAAAGGATTCAGACATAAGTCAGCTAGAAGAGACGCTAAAACTCCTGATTAACCTGAGAGATAAAGCCAGAGTAAATAAGGACTTTGAAACTTCTGATTTAATTCGTGACCGTCTTCAAAAAATTCAAATTCAAATTAACGATACAGCCGAAGGATCTACCTTTAAGATAAACTAATACTTTTTCTCTTGAAAAAAATACTGATCTTCCCCTTAGTGCTTTTAATCAAGGGGTATCAGTTACTGATTTCTCCTTTACTTCCACCAAGCTGCAGATACCAACCCACCTGCTCTCAATATGCAAAAGAAGCTTTAAATAAATACGGCCTTTTTAAAGGAGGTTGGCTTGCCATTAAAAGAATTTCAAAGTGCCACCCCTGGGGAGGATCTGGATACGATCCTATTCCTTAAAGATTAATTTCGTTTTGATTTGTTTTTAGTTACATTTACTGNGNCNTTNATNNATNNTATGTTTCTAGCAAAAATAGACTGGGCACCCAGTGAAACCCTCTTTAAAATAGGCTCTTTTGGAGTTCACTATTACAGTTTGATGTTTGTAATTGCGTTTGGACTTGGATATTTTTTAATGAAAAAAATATTTGAAAAGGAAAAGATTCCAATCGATTATCTCGAATCCTTATTTGTCTATATGGTGGTTTCAATCCTACTCGGCGCTCGCTTAGGGGACGTCTTTTTTTACAGTTGGGATTACTATCAGGATCATCTGGTTGAAATTCTTTTACCCATTAGAGAAACCCCTAACGGCTATACGTTTACCGGTTTTAGAGGCCTGGCTAGTCACGGTGCAGTGATTGGCTCTTTAATAGGGCTTTATTTATACAAACGTAAATTTAAGGAACGACCACTCCTTTGGGTGTTAGATCGAGTTACTGTACCCGTTGCACTTGGTGCAAGCTTTGTTCGTCTAGGGAACTTTTTTAATTCGGAAATTGTTGGAAAATACACAGGAACTAACTTTGGTGTAGTCTTTTTAAACAATCGGGAAACTTTACCTAGGCATCCTGCCCAGCTTTACGAGGCAGTATGTTATCTTATTTTGTTTTTTATTCTCAGAGCTGCATACAATTCTCCTAGAAAAGACAAGCAAGGGTATATGATAGGCCTCTTTTTTGCTGGTATGTTCAGCATCCGATTTTTAATTGAATTTATCAAAGAAAGTCAAGGTGGCTTTGAAGAGCTGATGCCCTTCTTCTCAACTGGGCAGTGGCTTAGTATTCCTCTTGTGGTTTTAGGCTTGTTTCTGATCCTTAGAAAAAATAAAGTGGTATCCCCATGATCCCCCAGTTTCGGATACTTTCGCTAGTACTGATTTGTTTCTTTTTTAACCAATGTCAACAGTCAACTCCCAAGGAAGTCCGCGAACAAAAGGTTTTATTTAAAAATGAAGGAAATTTATCTATCCTGAATGATGAGAATAAAACACTAGCTGAGTTTAAAATCGAAATTGCAGACAGCCCTTACGAAAGACAAACCGGAATGATGTACCGCGATAGTCTAGAAGAACAACACGGAATGCTTTTTATTTTTGAAAATAGCGAACTGAGGGGCTTTTACATGAAAAATACTTTAATTCCTTTGGACCTTATCTTTATTGATGAAAACTATGAAATTGTTCATATTTACAGCAAGGCCACACCCTATGAAACTGCTTCGATCTCCTCTCAGCTTCCTGCTAAATACGTTTTTGAAATCAATGGTGGATTAAGTGAACAAATTGGAATTCAAAAAGGGATGAAAATTAAATACAATAAGCGATGAATCAAAAAACCATGGAAAAACTCCGCTATCCGATAGGAAAGTTTGACTGGGAAGCACCGCGTACAGCTGAAGTTTTAAATGAAGCCATCGTAAAAATCAAAAACTTCCCAACAGAACTTAATGAACTTGTAACACCCCTTACAATCTCTGTATTATTACACCGATATCGCCCAGAGGGATGGACCATTGCTCAAGTAGTCCATCATTTGGCAGATAGCCATATGCATTCTTATTTACGCTTTAAACACGCCCTTTTGGAAGACACCCCGGCAATTAAGGATTATGAAGAGGTCAGATGGGCTGATTTACCAGACGCCTCAAATCATGAAATTGATTACAGCCTCAACTTGATTACGGCTTTACACCACCGCTGGGTACTGTTTTTAAAAAATCTTAGTCCTGAAGATTTCAAACGCTCTTATTTACATCCTGAACGGAACAAGGAATATCCTTTAGATGCTACTTTGATGATCTACGCCTGGCATGGCGAACATCACTTGGAACACATTAAAAATGCTATCAAGAATGGTTATTAAATAAAAAAGCNCAATCATGCTGTTGGGCTTTTTTTATTNGTTNAATTAANAAAAGGCTNCTATTTTTCTTCCAGCAGTGNGTCCTTCTTTTGGGTGTCGTACATTACTGGGGTTGCAATAAATACAGAAGAATAGGTTCCTACGATGACCCCTATGATTAGTGCAAACATAAACCCTCGTATTGATTCCCCACCAAAGATAAAGATGGCTAATAAAACAATAAGGGTGGTTAAAGAAGTATTTAAAGTTCTACTTAAGGTACTATTTAAAGCAGCNTTTACCGTATTGTTAAACTCCCATTTGGTATGCTCATTCACATATTCACGGATGCGGTCAAATACTACTACAGTATCATTCAATGAATANCCAATTACAGTAAGTATAGCAGCGATAAAGGCCTGGTTGATTTCCATGCTAAAAGGCATAAACNTATAGGTGATGGAAAAGATTCCCAACACAATCAATACATCGTGGAAAACAGCTGCAACTGCACCTAAAGAAAACTGCCACTTTTGGAAACGCAACAATATATAGAGGAAAACTACGATCAAAGAGCCGATGACTGCTAAAAATGAATTGTTTTTTATATCATCAGCGATGGTAGGCCCAACCTTGATGGAGGACATGATCCCAATCGTCTTTTCAGAGCTTCCTTTAACGAAACTCTCGTAAGTAGTTCCATCTGGCAGATAAGGCTGCAAAGAGGTAAAGAGCTTGTCGTGGATTTCTTCATCTACAGCCACACCTTCAACATCAACTTTATATTTAGTGGTAATCTTAAGCTGGTTTTCTTCGCCAAAAGTTTTAACTTCAGCACTTCCAAATTCGTTATTTAACACACTGCTGATCTCCGTAGGGTTTACAGCATTTTCAAAGCGTACTGTGTAGGAGCGTCCACCAACAAAGTCTACCCCTTGGTTTAATCCTTGGAAAGTCAAAGACGCCAAACTGATCAAAATCAACACGGAGGAAACCATGTAGGCAATTTTACGACGTTGTAAAAACGAGATACTGATCTCAGAGAGCAAGCCCTTAGTCGCCTTGGTAGAGAAGGAAACCGACTTTCCTTTTTCATTACGCGAATCCACAAAAATTCTAGTAATGAAAATCGCAGTAAAGAGTGAAGTACCAATACCGATTAGAAGGGTGGTTGCAAAACCTTTAATTGGTCCTGTTCCAAAAATAAATAGAATGAGAGCAGTTAGTCCTGTAGTAATATTGGCATCAAGAATTGAAGATAGGGCATTGTTGAATCCATCTGCTATGGCTTTTCGAATGCCTTTTCCTTTTCTTAACTCTTCCCGTACGCGTTCAAAAATAAGTACGTTAGCATCCACCGAAATACCGATAGTAAGAACAATACCTGCAATACCAGGAAGCGTAAGTACAGCTCCTAGACCTGCCAAAATCCCAAAGATTAGTAGGATGTTGAGTAATAATGCGATATCCGCGAAGACTCCTGAGCTCCCGTAATAAAACACCATCCAAAGCAGTACAAAAATCAAAGCAATAACAAAGGAATAAATTCCAGATTCAATTGCTTCTTGACCAAGAGATGGACCTACGATTTCTGACTGAATGATTTCTGCGGAGGCAGGTAATTTACCCGCACGTAATACGTTTGCTAAATCAATGGCTTCATTCAAAGAAAAGTCACCTGTAATCTCTGAACGCCCTCCTGCTATAGCTCCGCTTGAAACTCCAGGGGCAGAATACACGATATCGTCTAAAACGATTGCAATATTACTAGCTTCTTTAAAGGCTTTTCCAGTCATGTTTTCCCATATACGAGCACCTCTAGAATCCATTTGCATGGAGACAGCCGGATTGCCCAATTGATCAAAGGTCTGGATCGCATCAACTACTACTCCTCCACTTAGAGGGGCTCTGTTGTCTCTATTTGATTTTAAGGCATATAATTCTATCACATCACTATCTGCATCTGGTTTGCCCATAGCAAACCGAACATAACGATATTCAGCAGGTAACAAACGACGAACATCAGGTTGGTTTAAATAGCCTAAAATTTCGTCACCGTCTCGAGCGGCAAACTGAGCAAGAATTGGCCCACCTTGATATCCCTGACCTACAATTTTATCTAAAATCAAATTTGATGTAGATGGTGCTATCGAATCTGTAGATGCTACATCGGCTAAGAGGTCATCGATTTCAGACGCAGTGTCTTTTTCCTCTAGCTCTTCAGTAGTTGATTGCTCTTTTTGGCTGCTTACCAGTTGATTTGCCTCAATTAAAAAACCGATAAGTTCATCGTTTTTAAATGTTTCCCAAAATTCAAGCTGAGCGGTGCTTTGAAGAAGGTTTTTTACACGATCTACGTCTTTTGCTCCGGGGAGTTCGACTAATATACGACCAGAGGTTCCTAGACGCTGAATATTGGGCTGCGTTACTCCAAATTTATCAATACGTTTTCTAAGTACCTCAAATGCGGATACTATAGATTCGTCAATTTTTCTTCTTATGACAGCCTGAGTTTCAGCATCAGACATTTCAAAATTAATTTCATCACTTAAAGTTCGGTTACCAAAAATATCAGGAGAAGAGAGCTTTTCACCACTTTTTACTGCGTCAAAAGCCTCAAAGAAGGATTCCACATAGGGTTCGTCTGACGACTTCTGAAGCGTATTAGCTTCATCCAAGGCTTTATTGAAAACTACATTTCTCGTATTCTCAGCCAGTCCTTTTAGGATGTCACGAATAGAAATTTGGAGAATCACATTGATTCCTCCTTTAAGGTCTAGTCCTTTGTTTAATTCTTTTGCTTTGGCGTCATTATACGTTGTAAAGCCGTAAAGACTGTTGTTTCCAATAGAATCTAAGTAAGCTGCAGCTTTTTGGTCTCTAACCTCTAAGTAGTCTGGGACATCCTCAGAAGTCGTTTGGATAGCATAGTTTTCAGCTTCTGTTTCAACGCCACTGCTGATGAAAGTGAAAGAGAGTTGATAGATACTTACTAGGGCAAATAAGATTCCAAAAACCCTTATTAATGAATTATTTTGCATTTCAATAAAATTTAAGCTCAATTAAGGCGAGCAAATATAGGATTAAAGCTAAGAATTGACAACTCTAGAGCGGAATATTGATACTCCTTAAGGTTTGTGTTTTAGAGAACATCTTTAAGAGCAGCATTCATTGCTCGTACTTTGTCAGCACTGTCACTTAATTGCTGCTTTTCTTGCTCGTTTAGTTTGACATCAACTATTGCTTCTATCCCATTCTCTCCAATGATGCAAGGGACTCCAATACAAATATCTTCCAAACCGTATTCTCCTTCTAACAAAACTGAACACGGAATCATACGCTTTTGATCACCCAAAATACTGTCTACCAAATAAGCCACTGANGCTCCTGGAGCATACCAAGCTGATGTTCCTAATAATTTGGTAAGTGTAGCTCCTCCAACCATAGTGTCTGCAGCTACTTTTTCTAAGGTAGTTTCATCTAAATATTGTGAAACAGGCGCCCCATTGTAACTAGCCAAACGNGTTAAGGGNATCATAGTAGTATCACCGTGNCCCCCAATTACCATTCCTTGAATGTCATTTGCTGGTTTGTNCAACGCTTTAGATAAATAGGTCTTAAATCGAGAACTGTCTANAGCNCCACCCATTCCAATAATTCGATTTTTTGGTAAACCGGTNGACTNTAATGCCAAATAGGTCATGGTATCCATAGGGTTAGAAACCACGACTATGATGGTGTCAGGGGAATGCTCCAAGATACTGGAAGATACCGCTTGTACAATTCCTGCATTGATTCCGATCAGTTCCTCNCGNGTCATTCCTGGTTTACGTGGCACTCCAGAAGTAATCACAACTACATCNCTTCCAGCTGTAGCTGAATAGTCATTTGTNACTCCTGTGATTGAGGTATTAAAACCAAGAGTNGTTGCTGTTTGAGAAAGATCGAGAGCTTTTCCTTCAGCGACCCCTTNTTTGATGTCTAATAAGACTACTTTGCTTGCTATTCGTTTCTGGGCGATATACTCCGCNCAAGAGGCACCTACATTTCCAGCCCCTACTATTGTTACTTTCATTAATTTACTTTTAATTAAATTTTTTAATGTTAAACTATTTCTATGCTTATACGTCTATATTGGCGTAAATGGCATTTTTTTCTATAAACTCTCTTCTCGGTGGAACTTCGTCTCCCATAAGCATTGAAAAAATCCGATCGGCTTCTCCCCCATTGTCTATGGTCACTTTTCGTAAGGTCCGTTCGTCTGGATTCATCGTTGTATCCCACAATTGCTCTGCGTTCATTTCACCTAAACCTTTATAGCGTTGTACTGAAGATCCTGAGCCGTAATCTTGCATTAAAAGATCGCGCTGGTCATCGTTCCAAGCATAACTCTTTTTTTGCCCTTTTTTGACAAGATACAAAGGGGGAGTAGCAATGTAAATATAACCGGCTTCTATCAGCTCTTTCATATAGCGAAAGAAAAAAGTAAGTATTAAAGTGGAGATATGACTTCCATCAACATCAGCATCACACATAATGACTATTTTGTGATAGCGTAACTTTTCAAGATTTAAGGCTTTACTGTCTTCTTCTGTTCCTATGGTAACTCCTAAAGCGGTGTAGATGTTACGGATTTCTTCATTTTCAAAAACTTTGTGTTGCATTGCCTTCTCAACATTTAAAATCTTACCTCTCAAAGGAAGAATAGCTTGAAAATTTCGATCACGACCTTGTTTGGCAGTACCCCCTGCAGAATCTCCCTCAACCAGGAACACTTCACAGAGTGCTGGATCTTGTTCTGAGCAGTCAGACAACTTCCCTGGAAGTCCTCCCCCACTCATAACGGTCTTTCGCTGAACCATCTCACGAGCTTTTCGAGCAGCGTGTCTAGCCTGAGCTGCTAGGATCACTTTCTGAACAATGGTTTTTGCATCATTTGGATTTTCCTCAAGGTAGTTTTCCAACATTTCTGAAACGGCTTGAGAAACAGCAGAAGTCACCTCTCTATTACCCAATTTTGTTTTTGTCTGGCCCTCAAACTGTGGTTCGCCAACCTTAACTGAAATGATTGCTGTCAAGCCTTCTCTAAAATCATCACCCGCTATTTCAAATTTCAATTTATCCAATAAGCCCGAGCTGTCTGCATACTTCTTTAGAGTAGTAGTCAAACCTCTCCGAAAACCGGAAAGGTGAGTACCTCCTTCGTGGGTATTGATATTATTGACATAAGAATGAAGATTTTCTGAAAAGGAAGTATTGTAAGTCATAGCTACTTCAACAGGGGTCCCATTCTTTTCCCCTTCCATGGAGATTACATCACCAATGATGGATTCTCTAGTTTCATCTAAAAAACGAATAAACTCTTTTAGACCTTCTTTTGATAAAAACTCTTCGCTGACAAACTCACCTTTTTCGTCTTTTTGACGTTTGTCAACTATTGAAATTTTGATCCCTTTGTTTAAATAGGCCAATTCACGCATACGGAGCGATAAAGTCTCGTAATTATATTCCAGCGTTTGAGTAAAGATTTGTGGATCAGGCTTAAACGTAACTACTGTTCCCTTTTTGTCTGTTGTTCCAATCTCTTTTACTGGCGAAAGTGTTTTCCCTCTTTCGTATTGCTGCTCCCAAATTTTTCCATCGCGATATACAGTGGCGGTTAAACTTTCGGATAATGCATTAACACAAGAAACTCCTACTCCGTGAAGTCCTCCTGACACTTTATACGAATCTTTATCAAATTTCCCTCCTGCTCCTATTTTGGTCATCACCACTTCAAGGGCTGATACCCCTTCTTTTTTATGGATATCGACTGGAATTCCACGACCGTTATCGTGAGTTGTGATTGAGTTATCCTCATTAATAATAACTGAGATTTCATCACAGTGACCTGCTAATGCTTCATCAATNGAATTATCTACAACCTCGTAGACTAAATGATGNAATCCTCGTACTCCTACATCGCCGATATACATGGAAGGACGCATACGAACATGCTCCATTCCTTCCAGTGCCTGAATACTATCTGCAGAGTAATTTTTATTNTGNTTTTNTTCNCTCATAATTGTTTAAGTTAACGNCTNNAAANGNCCNANNAACAAATATAATTATAANGAGNTGGCAAATCNTCCCTAAAGCCTTGTAGATNTAGCGAAGTTATCAACAAAAAGTGTGTNAAAATTGGNNNCTTTATCGGTAAAAAAGTTCNCNTNTAAANTAGTCCTCATACCCTTGCTCGTGNACCCTTGCTACAGCACGTCCACTNGGATCATTTTGGTTCTGNAAAGCAGCNTCCCAAGCTAAGGCAACAGGGGTGCTACAAGCNACNGAGGGNNCTGANGGAACACTTAATGCAGCAGCTTCACTNGGAAAATGCGATTCAAAAATTGTGCGGTAANAAAACTCCTCTTTGTTCTGNGGAGTTTGAACAGGAAAACGATAATGAGCATTTTCCATTTGNTCGTCATTTACCTCNCTTTCGACCAACTCTTTGAGCGTGTCGATCCAACTGTAACCTACACCATCNGAAAACTGTTCTTTTTGTCTCCAAGCTACACTATCNGGNAGGTAATTTTCAAANGCCTTTCGCAACACCCATTTTTCCATTCGATCAGNNGTAATCATTTTATCTTTGGGGTTTANTCGCATTGCAACTTCNATAAATTCTTTATCCAAAAAGGGAACTCTTCCTTCAATACCCCAAGCGGCTANGGACTTATTGGCNCGTAAACAATCGTATTGATGAAGTTTTTCTAGTTTTCGTACTGTTTCTTCGTGAAATTCTTTTTCGTTTGGAGCTTTATGNAAGTAAAGATATCCACCAAACAACTCATCGGCTCCTTCGCCAGAAAGCACCATTTTAATGCCGAGTGCTTTTATCGCTCTTGCCATCAAATACATGGGTGTAGAGGCTCTTATAGTGGTAATATCATAAGTTTCTAGATGATAAATTACCTCTCGTATAGCATCTAAGCCTTCTTGTATTGTAAATTTAATTTCGTGATGAATCGTACCTATGTGTTTTGCAACCTCTTGAGCAGCAGCCAAATCGGGCGAACCTTCAAGTCCAACAGAAAAGGAATGCAATTGGGGCCACCAAGCTGCTTGCTGGTCGTCAGTCTCCACACGATGCGCTGCATATTTTTTTGCAAGAGCTGAAGTGATGGAAGAATCCAAACCACCAGAGAGCAAGACACCATAGGGAACATCACTCATCAATTGCCTGTGCACAGCATCTGACAAGGCATCGTGAAGNTCCTCAATCGAGGTCATATTGTNTTTNACATTGTCAAACGCTTTCCANTCNGGNGTNTACCAGGCTNTNGGCTCNCTGTCACCACTNTGCAAATAATGTCCTGGAGGAAACAATTCAATTTTNGAACAAACNNCTTCCAAAGCTTTTAATTCAGATGCNANNTAAAATGTTCCGTCGCCATCCCATCCCATGTAAAGNGGAATAATTCCCATATGATCACGGGCAATAAAAAATTCATTCTTAGATTCATCAAAAATTGCAAANGCAAAAATTCCATTTAATTTTTCNACAAAAGAAGGCCCTTCATTTTCATAAAGAGCTAAAATNACTTCACAATCTGATTGGGTTTTAAATTGATAGGAAGACTCATAAGGAGCTCTTAACTCGCGATGGTTNTATATTTCTCCATTAGCTGCTAAGACTAAATTACCTGATGGGCTAATCAAGGGTTGTTTCCCTGAGGTAGGATCNACTATNGCCAAGCGTTCGTGGACCATGATCGCTTGACTAGAACTGTAAATCCCACTCCAATCTGGTCCTCGATGNCGAAGNTTTTTGGACATTTCCAATAGTTCTGGTCTNAATTNCTCAGAAGATTGCTTTAGATCAAAAGCACATACAATACCACACATAATATTTTTTTNTCAAAAATACGCTATGGAGAAATATATTAANAGCAANAATNATTATTAGTGAAAAAAATAAACTTNAAAAGCTCATTTAAGCTTATTTATAAACTTTAAGGTAAGAAACTNTAGTTTAAATGAAAAAAANTAAGCNACANCCTAGTTAATTCTATTGCTATAAACGATTTGTCCNTCCACTAAAGTGGCAACGACACGAGTCTTAAGGATACGTTTTTCANTCACTTTNATNATATCTCGGTCCAGTATAATAAAGTCTGCTACTTTACCAGCTNCAATTGANCCTTTTTCTTTGTCTTCAAAGTTTGCATAAGCTCCCCAGATAGTCATCCCTTTTAGCGCTTCAATCTCGGATAATTTATTTTCTGGGAGATACCCTTCTTCTGGAAAAGCCTCACTGTCTTTACGGACTACTGNAGCATAAAATGTTTTAAAAGGATTCANATCTTCNACAGGAAAGTCANTACCTAAAGCTATTCTACCCGATTGTTCAAGTAGCGCTTTNTTGGCATAAGCACCATANAGACGATCTTCACCTAAACGATCTTCTGCCCAATACATNTCGCTAGTGGCATGGGTAGGTTGCACNGAAGGAATAATTTTTCTATTNAACAACTTGATGTCGTTGGTATCNATAATCTGGGCGTGCTCNACGCGCCATCTTGGATCGTCAGAAAACACCAAAGCTTTATTGTAAGCCTNGAGNACTNCTTGATTTGCTGCATCACCTATNGCATGGGTATTCATTTGAAAAGGAGAAGCTGCTAACTTGTANGCTAAAACCTCAAGTGAATCCTTGGAAGTGATAAAAGCACCGATATGATTGTCTAGATCGCTATATGAATTTTTAAGTGCAGCNCCTCTTGAACCTAGAGCTCCATCTGCATAAACTTTAAATGAGCGTACGTTAAGTTTATCGGTTTTATAAGGCCCTTCTTTAAGAAAATAATCCATATTTTCTTGGGAATTAGAAATCATGGCATAGATTCTCATGGTGAGCGCTCCAGTTTTGTGAAGGCTGTCAATTAAAAAAATATCATCCTTGTCTAAACCTGCAACGGAGACTGTNGTTAAGCCGTTAGCAAAACCAATTTCTTCTGCATCCTGAAGNGCTTTAATTTTCTCTTNAANACTTGGTTTAGGAAGAATATTAGTNACCATTTCCATAGGNGCATCAATAAGAACACCTGTTAATTTTCCATTTTCCTTTACAATTTGACCTCCTGCTACTTNNGATTCTAAAGTAATTCCAGCGAGTTCTAAGGCTTTTTGATTCACCAGCANTGCGTGACCATCAATTCGTCTCAATGCGACAGGAATGTCTGGAAACAGGACGTCTAATTCCTCCTTGTTTGGNAGCTTTTTGACTGNCCAGTCATTTTGATCCCATCCACGACCAGTNATTGNCTTTAGTTCCTTGTTTGTCGCATAACGTTTNACGCGATCTAAAACTTCCTCAAANCTCTTNGTTCCGACCAAATCAACCTTATTCAAACTCAAACCAAGACTTAAAAAATGGCAATGAGAATCAATAAACCCGGGATAAACGGGCAACTCCTGTAAATCAAGTACTTTTTTCGCGGTGTATNGCTCTAAGAGCTCTTCACCACCTACATCAACAAATTTACCGTCGTTGACAACAAATGCAGAGGCTTTAGACTTGCTCTGCCCCATAGTGTAGACATTAGCATTATGAACTATTAAATCCACTTTACTCTGACAAGAAGAAAACAGTATACCGACTGTTANGCCGAATGCAACANAAAGTCTATTTATTTTCATATTGATTATGTAATTTGGATGATTCNATTTAAACTTGGCAAATGTAATGAAAATCAATGATTTCATTCAAAATACTTTTTTACGATTTAATTGGGATACATTAGTATTGAAAATCAAATTTATACGTTATTCCTCCAAGCAGNNTAAAAGANGGTTCTTGAAAATAACCCCATTGACCGTGGATGTCGCTATTGGAGAATCTCCCTTTGATNAANGCNTCGAATTGTTCATTGAGCTTTAGAGTGAGATGTGCTGTTGNCCNNAAAAATAAGGGTAAACTAATTTCNTCAGGATAAATACTTTGATTTGCTTGGTCTTGTAAAACGATGTGNTCTAAAGCANTTCTGTTACCCAAGACTTCACCGTTAACAGCCAANGTTAAAATATCTTTAAATNTAAATTGACTTTTCCAATTCATCTGCAAAGNTGGAATATTAAACAATACTTGATCATCAGTAAGTTCGAAATAGCGGTAAACAGTTTCGAAATGAACAAAATTATTTTTNGCCAAATCAATCCTTATTTGAGCTTTGACCCCATACAAATCGACATTGNCATATTTGTTCTCAAATGCATTTGAGAGCCTGTATGCATCATTACTTNCTTTTATATTTAAAGGCAAACGCTGGTAAAATTGATAGTTTTCAACCTGGTCATACAATAGTCCAAAGTTAAAGTTTANGACAGAAGATACGCTAGAACGAATTCCTAAAGCTGCATTATANTTATTCAGTGTTGGTTTCAAGTCGGTAATTGGGGCTATNTAAGGATTGAAAAANACAGTCTCACGATAACTATTCAATCGAACTCCCCCACTGGCTGTAAGATAGGGCGCTATTGAATTTCCTTTCTTTTGATAAAAAATCTCAATNTCTGGATAATAATTTAGTTTTGAACTCAAACTTTNATCACCTTCAAAATAGGCCACGCCTGCTCCAATTTTAAGTTTTAAATCATTCTCATTGTACAGCCACTCCAAGCCCACTTTNCCTATTCCTTGAGTAAATTCTTGGGTTTGATTTTCAAAAAAAGGCTGACTAAACAAACTATTTTGCCCTTGAATTTCTGTATTCGCTTGAAATTTACCTCCAGCNNAGGGTNTCGTAAAATCTGCTTTNATATGTAGTTGTTGCTCGGAAGTTGTAAAATTATCAGAAGTAATNTTGGCCTGAAAAGACAAACTCCTTAAAAAAGAATCAAACCAATCCCAGTAGGTTCTAAACTTAAAATAATTCCTT
Organism: Flavobacteriaceae bacterium TMED48; assembly: GCA_002167945.1. GTDB lineage: Bacteria > Bacteroidota > Bacteroidia > Flavobacteriales > Flavobacteriaceae > MS024-2A. The sequence continues at coordinate 34,442 of NHDB01000048.1, forward strand.
TTTACTTCCGGNGTTATAGATTCAATGAGGAAGTTGTCCCAATTGCGATCGTACAGCCCGTAATAATTNTTTTTCTGAGCNGTAAATTGNAGTTGAGTATTGACATTGTAATTGTTNCTTCTCAAGTTGTGATGTGTTCCAAACTGACTAAAACTCTGTGAGCTTTTTAACAGCGAATTTCCTACATCNCTGCCAAATCCATCTCGATAGACATTCAGACCAAAACGCTGTGTTCGATCAAGCTCTATGACACTTGAAATATTGAGATNAAGCTGACTCATAGAACCGAAGCCTCCACTAAAAAATGTATTNAAAGGTGTTGAAGAAGAACGTTTTTTTAATTTTAAAGGAGTGGCTTTATTAGGTTCAAAGGTGGAAACTACATCTACTGGCATAATTTTATACGTCAGTGCTTTTTTTGTTGCCTTTAANCTATCAGGAATTTTTGGACCTTCAGTTATCTTAAAAGCATCAGATAAGCTAGGGGTGTAAGATTTTACAACGAGCACCTCTTGGGTTGAAAGACCTTCATCTGCTTCATCTTGAGCGNANATAAAACTNGGGCTAANCCAGATGAGTAGTACAGTATAAACGAAAAAGTTATTAATTTTCATCNGNNTCTNATTTTTCGTTTACTGCATAAAGCTCTAANAGACTTTCGGCTTCTTCAATTTGGTTNGGATACGTATCAAAATTTTCAATTACTGNTTCAAGCACGAATACAGCCTGAAAACTNTCTTCTAANGCATANTAATTTTTAGCNAAGAGCAGTAGCGCCTTTACATTCCAAATCCCACTGGCTGATCCCAATTGTGCAATTTTACCTATTACTGCATTAGAGACTTCAAATTGTTTATCAACATNTAATTGATATGCTCTGAAATAAAGAGCTTCAGCAACAATATTGGGCTCAGGAGCGGTCTCTAACNTTTTATAAGTAGCAGCAGCNGTCAAAGAATCTTTAATCGCCAATGCCGATTTAGCTTTTAAGGTTAATGCGTCCCATTTTAAGCTCGACTCTAAGTCGGNCAACTTCAGAACTCGTTCTGTTAAAGTCAATGTTTTAANGTAGGCTTCTTCTGAATAATGGGCTTGCATTAAATTCAAAAGAGCAAATCGCTTATTTTCCTTAAATGATGCAATTGAATCAAGTTTTTCTAGATATGGAATCGACCGCCCTAACTCTGANTTATTTTTTAGCAAACTAACAAGACGNACGAGAGCTTTTTCACTGTAATTTGTAATACCACCCTGNGCNAGCTCCTCATAGGCCAATTGAGCATTTTCCAGGTCTTGCTTTTCAAAATAGAGTTCTGCTAAATAGTAGGTTNCTGTCAGGTAATAGGTTCCCTGCGGATAATTCTCCAAATATTCAGACAGCAAACGTTCTCCAGCTTTAGNATTTCCCTCTAAAAANCNTTTTTCTGCAGCTTCAAAAGCTGTTTTTTCTAATTCGTTATCTGTAAAAGTTGTNAAGCCTTGAGATCGAACCCACTGGGTAAATTTACCAACTGTCCCCTGATCTACNGCAAGTTCTCGGAGNGTTCTTACGGCCTGTTGTGCTACTGCATAGCGTTTGTATTTTACAGCCACCTCTTCAAGNACTTTTTGGGCTTGGNCATAGCGCTCGGTATTATACAAAATCAAGCCTTTATTTAAGGCAGTCTGAGCTAAATAAGGACTCGNATTAAATTCATTGAGTAAGCGGTCATAAGTAGCGATCGCATTGTTGAAATTCCCTTCCCTACTGTATGCGGAAGCCAGTTCNAANAAAGTATCATCTAAAAGGGGNTCTTTGGGGTATTGGNGCTGAAGCATCAATAGGGTCTCAATTTTTTTTGGATTTCGATCAACAAAACCATAGCTNATTGCTTTTTGAAAGTTGGGATATGCTCCTTTTNATTNATTTAGTGCAACCGCTTTATTGTAATNTTCCATTGCTGGCCAATACTTTCTCATGGCAAATGAACAATCTCCCATTCTTAAAAAAGTATCTCTCTGAAAACTGGNATCAAANGTGCTGTTTNCAGAATCAAATTCTTCGAAAGCCGTCAAGGCAAAAGGATACTCTNCTAATTTAAAGTAAACGTACCCAATGTCGTAATCAATTCTTTTGTAGGAATCNACCAGCTTTCGCTTTGGATGTTTTTTAAATTTTTTAAAATACTCCAAAGCACTGTCGAACTGGTTTCTTTCATACTCAGAACGNCCTANCCAATAAAGTGCAAAGGCCTCAACAAACTCATTTTCATTTATTTTTAAAACTCGCTTTAANAAGTTACTCGATTCANCGTATTTGGCGTTATTAAATTNCACGATTGATTGAAGCAAAATCACTTGCTCCAGTGTTTCTTTATCCTTATAGNCGCTTTTTTCATCTAAAATTTTAATTGCCTCCAGATAATTGCCTTCTTTAGTATAGGAGCTTACCAAGAGNTNTCCTATCAATTCTGACTNTTGGTGTTTNGGATAAGCATCCAAGAAATTAATTAATACTTGCGGGGGAGTTTCATAAGGATTTCCAATCTCATAACTCAACTTAGCATAATTTAAAAAAGCGTCTTCTTTAACCTCAGGGTCAAAATTCATTTCTNAAGCTCTTTTAAANGCATTTTGAGCTGCTGTCTTNTTATTCATCCTGAGATAACAATCAGCCAAANAATAATAGNCNTTTTGTGCTAGGGCATTATTCCCACTNGCAATTTTATTAAACTGAGTCAAGGCTTTNTCATAGGTTTGTGNCTTNTAATANGCAAATCCCAGTTGGTAATAGTCAATATTGTTCCATTTACCTTTTTTTCCTTCGTAGGCTTCNANGTAGGGTATGGCAGCAGCATATTCACCCAGATTAAAATGGCTTTCTCCTATNATTTTTGATGCCTCTGAGACTATAGCAACAGCAGGATCNTTAAGTACCTTTTTTCCTAATTCAATNGCCTGATTAAAACGACCCAAACGGAAATTCATATCTGCTTGAAAATAGTTTAAATTTTCTTTTTGATCAGGGTCTGAAATATCGCTAAATTCAGATACTGCTGTATCGTAATCATCCAACTGATATGCTATATGACCAAGGTAATAGTGAGCATCTGATTCGTATTCTTTATCGTTCTTTACCTTTTCTAAATACGGTTTGGNCTGTTTGTAACGCTTAGCGGAAAAGAGGGTATACCCTTTGTTGAAATTATAAACAGGGATCTCAAGNTTTGGTATTTGACTTTCAGAAACTCTAGAAAACCATTTTAGGGCGTAGCGGTATTTCTCNTTANTGAAATAATAATTCGCAACATCAAAATCTATGGTNGCTGATTCTTTAGCATTNGGATACTCGCTTTTAAACTGCATNAACATTTTTTCNGCTGCTGAATAATTGAGTCGAAGNGCATTGGACAATAAATTAAATTGATTTTGCTGCTGTTCTTCAGCTGAGANATAGGCATCATCNGCAAATACACTTGCCTGCCATGAAGCTGGAAAATACCCTAAACCAAAATAGCGCGCTGCCAGGTCATCTGATCCCTGAGAATGATAGAGTTGACTCCATAAAAAAAGAGGGAACAAAAATGTTACNTANTAGTAAATNCNACTTTTTTTTGAAGGAAAAATCATCCGTATAAAGGTACTCGTTTCGACACGCTTTTTAAACGATAAAAACTGCTGAAACGTATATTTTTATTAACAAAATATCANCGAATTCTACAAAAAACATACCTTTAACTAAAATCAAATATTCAATGCAAAANACTGTAGTTTCTCTTCAAAATGCTACAATTCAAAATGAAAATAAGGTTGTTTTAACCGACATTAATTTTANTGTAAATTCTGGTGATTTTATTTTTTTAATTGGGAAAACTGGAGCCGGTAAAAGCAGCTTACTCAAAGTACTCTATGGCGATTTNNCATTATCGAGTGGAAATGGCTCTATCGTGGGCTATGATTTGGAAAAGTTGAAGGAGCGAGATATTCCTTCTCTTAGGANAAAATTGGGTGTTGTTTTTCAAGATTTTAAACTATTGCCTGACCGAACTGTATNTNACAACCTTGCTTTTGTTTTAANGGCAACCGGTTGGAATGACAAACAAAAAATACAAACTCGTGTCAACGAAGTGCTTGCTATGGTAAAAGTGGNATCTGACTTCNACAAATTTCCCTTTGAACTNTCAGGCGGTGAGCAGCAACGCGTTGCCATTGCCCGTGCGTTGCTAAANCATCCTGAACTCATCATAGCCGACGAACCAACNGGTAATTTAGANCCTGAAACAAGCCAGGAAATCATGTCCCTCTTTAAAGAACTTCACAAGGGTGGNATCAGCATTATCATGGCAACTCACGATTATAATATGATAGTGAAGTTTCCTGGAAAAATATTCCAATGCAGTGGTGGTAAACTGCAGGAAGTTATNGCAAAAAAAGAANCTTAGGNCTTTTGACGTTTTCTTTCGTTTTCGTCTAAAAATACTTTNCGAAGTCTCAANGAAGAGGGTGTAACCTCAACATATTCATCTTTTTGAATGTATTCAAGTGCTTCCTCTAAGGAGAATTTGATAGGCGGAGCTAATTTCACNTTGTCGTCAGAGCCTGCAGCTCTTACATTGGACAGTTTTTTGGTTTTAGTCACATTGANAACCAAATCGTCTTGTCTGGTATTTTCACCAATTACTTGNCCAGTGTAAATATCCTCGTTTGNAGCGACAAAGAATTTTCCTCGTTCTTGGAGTTTGTCTAACGANTAAGGNATGGCAGATCCTTTTTCCATGGAAATCAANGAGCCATTTATTCTTCCTGCAATTTCTCCTTTATANGGNCTGTATTCAACAAATCGGTGGTTCATTATAGCCTCTCCCGCAGTTGCAGTAAGCAATTGATTTCGCAAACCNATGATACCTCTTGANGGTATCTTAAAATCNCAAACCATGCGACTACCNTTAGGGTTCATGCTGAGCATTTCTCCTTTTCGTTGAGTCACCATCTCGATGGCTCTTCCCGAAACCTCNTCAGGAAGGTCGATGGTCAACTCTTCGATAGGTTCCATTTTTTGGCCGTCAATTTCCTTAATNATCACTTGTGGTTGACCGATTTGNAATTCATAGCCTTCTCTTCGCATGGTTTCAATCAATACAGAAAGATGGAGTACTCCCCTACCATAAACAATAAATTTATCAGCGCTNTCAGTNTGTTCNAGACGCATGGCCAGATTTTTCTCCAGCTCTCGTTCCAAACGTTCTCTAATGTGCCTTGAGGTTACAAATTTCCCTTCTTTACCAAAAAAAGGNGAGTCNTTAATNGTGAACAACATACTCATGGTAGGTTCGTCTATGGCTATGGTNGGCAAAGCCTCTGGATTTTCAAAATCAGCAACGGTATCCCCNATCTCAAAACCGTCTAGACCAATAATTGCGCATAAATCCCCAGCAGCTACTCGATCAACTTTTTTTCGCCCNAGGCCATCAAAAAGATGCAACTCTTTTATTTTGGAAGGACTTTGGGANCCGTCTCTTTTAATCAAGTTGACCTTCATAGAAGTGTCCAAATGTCCTCTTTGTAANCGACCAATTGCAATCCTACCCGTAAAAGATGAAAAATCAAGAGAGGTGATCAACATTTGAGTATTNCCCTCTTTGATTTCAGGACTGGGAACGTGTTNCAAGACCATNTCAAGGAGGGGCTCTATTGAATCTGTTGGAGTCTTCCAATCCTCCGCCATCCAGTTATTCTTGGCTGAGCCGTAGACTGTAGGAAAATCNAGCTGCCATTCTTCTGCNCCTAATTCAAACATCAGATCAAAAACATCTTCATGAACTTGTTCAGGTGTACAATTTTCCTTGTCAACTTTATTGACAACCACTATGGGTTTCAATTTNAGATCAAGTGCTTTTTTTAAAACAAAACGAGTTTGAGGCATAGGACCCTCAAAAGCATCAACAAGAAGTAATACCCCGTCTGCCATATTGAGAACACGCTCTACTTCACCACCAAAATCGGCGTGACCAGGAGTATCAATGATNTTGATTTTANTGCCTTTATATTGGACCGCTACATTTTTGGAAAGTATNGTAATTCCTCTTTCTCTTTCCAAATCATTGTTATCAAGAATGAGATCGCCAGTACTCTCATTGGTTCTAAATAAATTGCAATGATGGAGTATTTTATCGACTAGTGTTGTTTTTCCGTGATCAACGTGAGCGATGATGGCAATATTCTTAATAGAACTCATAGCATTTTTTAAGCGCTGCAAATATATTACTTATTCTAGCGAGAGTCTCTAAGGAATTTAATAAATAATAACTTTTGGGGNATGGGATCAAAAAATAAGGCTGAAAGTATGCTGAATAAAGCGTCTTTTGGAAATGGCTTTGGCTTAATATTTGTAAATTTGCCATCTAAAAGTTCATTGAAACTCATGGGGTCGACTGGTTTTGACAGCANGACGCATGAAAAGGTAAGCAAGTCGAGCGCTGAATTACAGCTCGTAAATCTCATTTTTCACATTTTTAAATGGCGAAAATAACTACGCTCTAGCTGCATAATTAACCGAATTACAGTAAGTTAATGCCAAGTTCCGACCAGGTCGGAAAGCTGGATGTCTCTGGATAGCCCTTGTTGACGGCGATCTATATTGAGGCACCATAAAAGTCAACATCGAAACACAAGAGCATCGCTTGTGTTTTTCAATTGAGATGCTAAGGTGTATGTAGACTGTTTTCGGTCAGTATACATTCGAAAATTAATCGAAGACTAAACTTGTAGAAAGCTTTTTAATCGCTTGTTTGGACGCGGGTTCGAATCCCGCCGACTCCACTCTAACAATCCCTATTACATTTAAAAACAATGTTTTAGGGATTTTTTATTTTTTTATTGTACGGTATTTGTACGGTAAACCAATTTTACAACCTTAAAACTTCTCAAGAACTCCTATCCCAAACACTGGGGTATCGGTTTTAGAAAACGGTTTTTCTGTTGGAACAGAGGGTCAGGATTTGATAGGTAACCTACTTTCTGTATTTTTTAGTAGGATGAAAAATCTACTGTCTATTTGTCATTGACGTTGTTAATTAAAAAGTTGGTTAAAAATTTCAAAAACTCGCTTTCTCTTGGTATATTTATGTATTAAACCATAAACAAAGATAATTTGTATAAATTTCGGCGTTATTAATTTGTGCTATGTCTACACCATCCATTGATAAAATTCAGTACTTTGATGAATCCCCAACTTGTGCCTGTAAGGTCTCTCTTGATTATTTAGGGGACAAATGGATTTTAGTCATCATCCGTGACTTGTTTAGAAAACGATTTACATTTTCTCAATTNATGTACGATTCAGATGAAAAGATTGCNACCAACATACTAACTGNTCGNCTCAAAAAANTAAGATCACANNATATNATNGATTTTAGATTGAATNACAAAAACAAAAAAATTAAAGAGTATTANCTAACTGATCGNGGTGTTGAATTATATGANNTCATCTATCAACTTCAATATTGGACNNTGCAAAATGTCAATTTTACTTTTTCTGAAAACACAAAAAAATGGAAGAAATTAAGCGAAGAACTCCCAAGAGAAAAAGTTATTGACCNATACAAGCAGAGTTACAAGGAATTTAGAAAAAAGACCTTTGGTTTTTAATCAAACAGTCAGCAACATAGCTACNCNANCACTGTATTTTACTTTTACGCGTANTTATAGATTTTTTTTTATTGNTTTTTATAANTTTNNCGTATTCCGTGTGGACTGGAATTCAAATATTNAGTCGCGGGTGGAGAGAACGCATCCGAAACAATCGNTACGTATTTTTTTAACTCATAAATGAAATAATAAATGGGCTTCAAAAAGTNTAATAGACTANTTTCCACCAAATAAAAAATCCAATCTGGTTTATTGCTGGTCTTTTAAAACAAGGTTTTACCTATTGCCTTNTTTATTGTTATTTATGATAATATTTTTTAATCATGAAATATTACAACAAAACACGAACTATTGAACAAAAAGTAACTGACAGAGAAATTCTTNATCATCTGAAGAAACAAAATGTTTTGCTTCAATCAATTTTAGAAGANCTAAAAAGTAAAAATTAAATACTGCTCACTGCTAANGGGGTAGGTTTTTTAAATAATATNGCTAAATTCNTNCCATGATAAAAATCGTTGCCCCTTTAGTAGTTTTAGTTTTATTTTCCNCTTGTTCNGTNTCAGATTCATCGATAGANCCNACTATCAGCGAAATTCCTTCCTTTTTTGGAACAATACCCTCTGATTCTCCACTAGANTCTGATGTGNTATTCTTTAAAGATATAGCTTACGGTGAGAGAGAACGAAATAANCTAGACCTTTTGTTGCCCAANAGAGGTGCCTTAAACGGAATGGTNATATTATTTCACGGTGGTTCNTTTCAATTTGGNAGTAAAGAAGATCTTTATGGTGAGGATTTTAATGCAANCCTGAACGGTATCTTAGAAAACAACATTGGAATNGCCAATGNAAATTACAGTTTTATTACAGAAACAAATTCCAATGGAGTTTTTAGTTCCCTAAACGATGGTTCTGATGTAATTAATTTTATACGCNAAAACCAAGCNGTTTTAGAACTCCCNGCGAATAAACTAGTNTTAGCCGGNGTTTCAGCTGGTGCCGGTNTAGCAATGTGGAACGGCTTTAGAGAATCAGAGAATGATCAGGTTGAGGGNATAGTTGCTCTCTACGCTCAAAGNAGTTACGACCTTTACGAATGGGAAAATTATTTTATGGATTTTGACTTGGATAGTATACGCCTACAAAATTCTGAACTTCAAGATTTATTTTTAANNTTTTACGGAGGNGAATATACTCCTCAAAAAGCTGCCGAACTCAATTTTACCGATCAAATGGATGCTGATGATCCAAAACTTTATGTCTACAATCCNGTCTATGAGGATGAGGTCATAAACGNAGATACTTTAAATTTAGATGTATTATTCCACAGTTACAGGCATGCTGATTTTTTAAGAAACAAANCNNTAGNGGTNGGACTTGAGTTTTCAGGAGTCTTTCAGGANCTTCCCGATGCGTTTGTCAAGAGAGTACTGATTGATTAGTTACTACTTCGGATTGATCACTTGGGGATTAAATGGTAGCCTTGAATTTGATAATTTGCCAAAACACTTAGTGCAGATAGTGCAGGAACGACGTCTGTGTGCACCTCCTCATCTTTAATGTTCCTAGCGGCTGTTGCCTGAGAACAAACAAATAACGAGACTCCATTTGCTCTTAACTTTTGAATTAAATCATTATTGGGATTTGGCTTCCCATATTTACTCATATGAGCTTCGTCAGTTAAAATAGAAAAGGTAGCCGCCCCATGAATTGCAACTACTATTTTAATATTTGCCGACGGAATACCTGAAACATACATCATATTTAATGTTCTCGCCACTACCCAAAGTCGCTTGTTTACCCCATTTTTTTGCTTGTCAGAAGTAACGTCAAAAAGCAATTTATATTCTTGAATGGGGTTGGGTTGTTCAGCTGTTTTATCATTGTATTTAATTTCACCATAACCTTCAATTAATGGTGTCTGCCACTCCTGTGCAAAAGAATGGCTGCAAAAAAGCATAAAGAATACTGCAGTTATAAATACGGGGAATGGTTTCAAAAAAAATGTCATTATAAATACTTTTTAGGTTATTAAAAGTACAAAATGCTGAAGCAAAAAATTGTTATTTCACTAAATCAAAGATTGATTTCTTTTAAAAAACAAGAATTAAGTATCTTGCTTACTACAACGCAGTAATTTGAATCCAATTTTTAAACAATTAGTCCGTCGNCTGAGCTTTCTTTTTTTAACCCTTATGGGCTGTGTACTTCTGATTGCAATTTTTCTTTTTACTTATGAAAGCAATCCAGAGTTTGAGTTAGCTCCTGTAAAAGAAAACACTTTAGAACTTTGGGATCCACAAAAATTAATTCTCAATAATGACAAGGCTGATGAACTAGTAAAGAAAGGATATTTGTTAGTAGCTGAAAGTTCCAAGTATATGGGTCCTTTAGCAAAAGATCCTAAGCTTCGTTTTGCGGGAAATAATTTATCCTGTACCAACTGCCACCTAAATGGGGGTACCCTTAGCGGATCAGCCTCTTGGATGGGTATTATAGATCGCTTTCCTCAGTTTAGAGGAAGAGAAAATAAAATTGGCACCATAGAGGAGCGAATCAACGGCTGTATGGAACGCAGCATGAATGGAATTAAACTATCAAAAAATTCGACACAAATGAAGGCCATGATTGCCTATATGGACTGGATTAGCCATAAACTACCTAAACTTAATTCCAAAGTTTTCAAAGGGTATCCAGCAATTAAAATTCCTAAAATAGCGGTGGATTTAAACCGAGGAAAAAAAATCTATGAAAAAGAATGTACNCTTTGCCANGGTACCCANGGAAAAGGCATCCGCAATCAAAACTTTGAAGATGGATACCTCTACCCTCCTCTTTGGGGTAAAGACTCTTACAACGACGGTGCNGGAATGCATAGAGTCATTACNGCAGCCGCTTTTATNAAAAATAATATGCCNTATTTGCAGGCAAATTGGGAAAATCCAAAGCTCAGCGATGAGGAAGCNTATCATGTTGCAGGTTACATCAACAGCTTTCAACGGCCAGAAAAACAAAACAAAATTGCNGATTTTCCCGATAAAAAGTTAAAACCCGTTTCAACACCNTACGGCCCTTGGACAGATAATTTTAGTGCTGAACAGCACAAATACGGCCCCTTCCCTCCAATCATTTCGTATTATCANAAAACATTTGGTTTNACCAAAACNAAATAGTNTTTAACTTCAACTCAATTGTGTAACTNAGNTTACTTTGGNNAAAAATATCCTCGCTATTTTTGACANCTAAATTTAGTATGGATAGTTTAAATNTNTTTCTANACAGNCTTTGGGGNACCATCAATTGGACTATAGATTCTATACTCNTCCAAGTNCCATGGTACACTAATTACTTCTGGGGTTTGNTTGTCATTTCCCTTGTTGTTTGGAGTTTAGAAGTTTTNTTNCCTTGGAGNAAAGAGCAAAAANTTTTNAGAAAAGATTTTTGGCTCGATGGATTTTATATGTTTTTCAATTTTTTCCTATTNTCCATAGCNATAAGCGGAATCTACGANTTNCTTCAGCATTTNTTTNATTCNNTTGGACTNAATCCAAAGAGTTTTNCNTTAGTTAATNTATCAGACTTCCCGTTGCTAATTCAATTATTNGCATTTTTTGTGATTTTGGATTTTGTTCAATGGGTTACTCATATTCTCTTGCATAAAATCCCNCTNCTTTGGCAATTTCACAAAATCCACCATAGTGTTAAGGAAATGGGNTTTGCTGCACATCTTCGCTATCATTGGATGGAAAANATACTCTANAAACCTTTAAAAACTTTTGGNGTAATGCTACTNGGNGGCTTTGAACCTGAACAAGCCTATATCGTCCATTTTGTTGCCATTGCTATTGGACACTTAAACCATGCAAATATCAAGTTATCATGGGGGGCGCTAAAGTATTTGCTCAACAATCCGATCATGCACCTCCATCACCATGCCTATGCGCTCCCCAAAGGAAAAATTGGAGTAAACTTTGGAATTAGCTTAAGTCTTTGGGATTATCTCTTTAAAACACATTACGTACCGGATAGTGACGGCAATATCAAATTAGGATTCCCAGGTGATGAAAAACTCCCCAATAGTTTTTTAAAACAACTGCTATACGGGTTTAAAAAAAATAATTAGTATACAGTCTATTATTATTTTGGAGTTTGAATACTGATATTTCGAAAAGCCACTAATCCGTGATCACCTTGTAACATTATTGGCCCTGGAACTCCTTCATTACTGTCAATCGCTCCTCCTGTAATACCACGTATAATTTGGTCGTGAATTACAGTATGACCGTTGGCAACGATGGTAACTCTTCTTCCTACTAAAGTGATGTCAAATACTTGCCACTCTCCTGCAGGTTTGGCTGCCATTTGATTGGGAGTTAAGAAACCATAGATACCTCCGAATAAAATCGAACTAGGATCTTTTCCATAACTGTCTTCAACTTGGACTTCATAACGACCTCTTAAATAAATACCAGAATTACTATTAGCTGGATATCGTGCCTCAATATGAAGCTTAAAATCAGTAAACTGCTCTTCTGAAATCAGATTTACTCCTGATTTAGGGTTGATTAGTAATCCATTTTCTACTTTCCATTGATTTTCTCTTCTTTTATCAATAGCTTTCCATTGACCTAGAGATTTACCATCAAATAAAGAACGACGCTTACTCCATTGAACTTCTCCGGTTCGAATCAATTTAGGAGCTCTAACTCCAGCAAACGACAAAGCTTCTCCCATATTATTTAAAATGGTTCCGCTGAGTTTCCCGTTGATAACTTTTCCAGAGACATGCATATAGTTTGTTCCATCCCATTGAGGTGGAATGCTAAAATCTAGTGTACCATTGTGGTAAAAAACTTCAGATATAGGACGAGCACTACCACTTTCAGCAACAAAATAACCTACTAGTGTTTTTACTCCTGATAATTTAACTTCGAGCCAGGAAGGATAAACCTTACCGTCTTTCATAACCTCTAAATCCCATTTCCCAATAATTTCCTCTTGAGTTTGAGCATTTGTCACTCCTAAACCAAAAAAGGCAATCAAAAGCACTAAGGCGTATTTATTCATTTGTATTTTCATAATTCTGATTTATTATTTCGATAGTATGTCTGTCCCTAAAAATGCATTATCAGAGTTGTAATACCAACTTCTGTTCTTTGGCATGAGAATGCCTTCAATTTCAATTTCATCATCCAAAATAATATATTCTCCATCATTTTTTGACTCATCGTGGAAAAATTGATAACGCTTAAGCGCAAAGGTTTCAGTGTCAAAATAAAAATACCATGTATCTGAACCTACATTTGGATCATATTCTACCTTCAATACCCAATAAGAGATCCCTTCTATTGATTTTTTACTAATTACTGGATCAATAAGCGTTCCAGGGTCTTTTAATTTCATTGGCAAGCCGTAAAGGTAGGTGTAGTAATCCCGATACATTTTTGCACGCTTACAATTCAATCTAAATTCTTTTTCAATCTCAGGACTAATCTCTCTAGAGCCGTTGAAAAGCAAATCACAATCTTCGTCTAATAGTGACACCTTCCATTGATTTTCAACGATTTGAACGCTCAATTCAAAAAAAGAGCGCATCAGATCAATAACTATATTACTCGTCCGCAACGGCCGACTTGGGCTTTGCATACTAACATTAAAAGATCCATTAAACTGGCTCCATTTAGAATTTGGATCGTGGTATTCTATGGATTTTTCCAAAAGCTCTTTACCACTTAAAGTTTGAGCTAAAGCGCTTGTTGTTAGGCCAATTAAAATGAATAAAATAGTAATTTGAAGTCTCATTAGGTGCTGTTTAAATTAGTCCCATAAAACGGTTTAATTCGCTTTCTGAGATGTTTGGATTTGCACCCGGACTAGCAGCAACTAGTGCTCCCATGGCACAGGCACGATTCAGTGTAGTTTGGAGTTCATTGTTATTTACAATACCATAAATTAAAGTAGCCAGAAAAGAATCACCAGCACCCACAGTATCTTTAACTTTTATTTTATAACCGCTGTTGTAAAACCACTCTCCATTTTGATATAAAACGGCACCAAACATTCCTTTGGTAACGCAAATACAACTTGCACCAGTAGCATCAGCAATAAACTTAACATGCTGATCCATAGAATGAAAGGGTGAGTTAAGTATTTTAGCGACTAAATACAATTCTTCATCGTTGAATTTTAACAATTGTGCTTTGCTCATCAAATAAATTAAAAGCTTGTCGTCATAAAAAGGTGGTCTTAAGTTTAAATCAAAGACATTGTATTTTGATACTTTTAGAAATTCGCTTAAAGTCTGACGTGAGAAGCCCCTTGCAATGAGGCTCCCAAATACAAATGCATCTGATTTACCTATCAGTTCTAGAGCTGCAGTAGTAGTCTTGATAAAATCCCAAGCAGCATCATTTTCTATTTTATACTGAGCAGAACCATTTTCATCTAAGCTTACCATTACTTTACCCGTAGGGTGAACAGAATCAACCTGAATGTAGTCATCTGGAATTTTCCTAAGCTGCAAATGAGAGAAAATTTCGTCCCCAAGGGTGTCTTTACCAACACTGCTTACAAAATAAACCTCTGCTCCTAAATCTTTTAATGAACTAGCGACATTGAATGGTGCTCCCCCTAATTTTTTACCCTCAGGNAAAAGGTCCCATAAAATTTCTCCNAAGCAGCAAATTACNTTAGAATTCATAGCACTAAANNTACACTTTTTAGAATATTNTAAGCTTTTATTGAAATTTAAAATTGTAGGAAAGTGATACCAAAGCCCCACGAAGAATAGACAATTCGTAAGCACCTAAAGGGCTTCCCAAAAANACATTACCNTCCTCTCCCCCATTTCTTTGGGTNTAATAAATATTGTAAGGGTTCTTCCTGCTGTATAGATTATAAACGGTAAATATCCAATCCCCTTTAAAGCGTCTCTTTGGGTCTTTACTGTAAGCAATTTTCCANGAAAAATCTAAACGNTGATANGTAGGCAGTCTAGAATTATTTCGATAAAGGTAAATTGGAATAACAACATTTTGTTCTTCAAATATTCCATTNGCTATAGTAAAAGGTCGACCTGTTTGTCCAACAAAATTAAAACTAAAGCTGTTNTATTGGTCTCCCTCAAAATTAATTGTGGCGTTAACNGTATGCGGACGATCAAAGTCTGAAGCATACCATTCGTTATTATTAATACGATTAATAGGTCTCNCTTCATCGGTTTTAAGGAGACTTCTAGACCAAGTATAATTCATGACCCCATTGATTTTACCCAATGTTTTACGCAAACTTAATTCAACGCCATAGGATTTTCCTTCAGCCTGAGTAATTTCGTTTTCAATAAATCTTGAAAGAAANAAATCTGCCCCAGGACGATAGGTCAAGTTATTNTCTGTTTTACGATAATAACCCTCGGNAGAAAATTCATATTGNGAGTCTAAAAAATTCTTNTAAAACCCCAAACCNTAGGTNTTATTTTTTTGAGNAGTAATGTATCGATCAGAGATTTTCCATCTGGAAGTTGGTAAAGGAGTATTGGTATTGTAGATGTTTTGGATGTATTGAAAAATACGAGCGTAGCTCATTTTAATTGAAGTATCCTCTGACAATTTATAATTAAGCCCTAGGCGTGGTTCTGGGTTAAAATAGTTTTTAACCAATTCTTGACTGCTGAAGCTTGTTNNACCGTNAAATAAACCCTCNGGAGTGTATTGAGCTTCATCAAAGGGTCCTAATAGTGAAAACTGTGTCAATCTTAAACCGGCAGACAAAGCCATTTTANGAAGCGGTTTCCAATCAAGATTGAAGTAAGCTGAAGACTCAAACCCTAACTCTTTGTTTAATGCGACTGGATTTATCGTATTTCCATTACCTGGATCTAGAGTACCTGGATTTATTTGATAACGTTTGACTTCAAAACCTGCATAATAACTTAAATCTTCTCTTTTTGTATTCGTATATTCTGATTGGATGCTGCTGTATTGGATTTGTGATTCAAAACGAATGACATTTTCAGAATCAACTTCAGGAAAAAGGTTTTGGGGAGTGTACGTACTGTGAATCAAACGATTGATCAAGTTGGTGTTGTTCTCAAAGGTATGTAACCATTTAAGTGTGTGATTTCGTGTTTTAAAATCGTATTGATTTGATGAGGATACTATATTTTCNACTGAGGAAATCAAATCCAACTGATAGAAATCATTTGAAATAAAGTTNGTGTAAGTAATCTGATTATTTGAATTCAGCAGATAAAGTAACTTGACAGTGCTGTCAAAAAAATTTGCACGAGTATTCTTGAGCCGTGGGACTAATAGAGGGAACAAAATATCACTAAAGCCAGTTCTACCTCCTGCAATTAACATCAATTTGTCTTTGACTAAAGGCATTGCAAGGTTCAAGCGATTGGATATCAATCCAATTCCACCTTCTATCTTTAATTTGTCTACGTATGGATTTTTAACCTTAACCTCCAACACTGAAGCTATTCTCCCTCCGTATTTGGCGGGAATATTAGCTCTGTAAATATCAACACCNGAAATAACATCNGGNGTAAATACAGAAAAAAGTCCAAAAAGGTGGGTAGGATTAAATACAGGGGCACCATCATACAACATTAAGTTCTGATCCAATGATCCTCCCCTAATTGAAACACCATTACTTATNTCACCAGAACTATTTACTCCAGCCATAAGTGTAATACTTTTTAAAACATCAAATTCTCCCAAAGCAGTCGGTACTTTAATCAAATCGCGAATATTTAGTTCTAAAACACCCATTTGAGGACTTTCGACATTTTGATTTCGCTTCTGAGCTAATAACACTACTTCGGAGAGTTGCTCTTCCTCAACAGGCATTTGAACTGATAGTNTTTGATTTTTATTTAAATCTACCTNGAGTGTTTGTGTNCCGTAACCCAGATACTCAATAGACAAATTATATACTCCTTTTNNTAACCTTTTACTAAAAATACCACTGGTATTGGATATCCCACCGCANTCACAAGGNGTAATTAANACGGTAACACCTTCCAAAGGGTTTTTACTTTCTTCGTCAATTACAGTAATCGTNAGTGCGTATTCCTGAGCTGATAAAATAGAAGTCGAAACTANGATNAATAGTCCGATCAATANTGCAATTATGTTGTGTTGTTTTTTCAATTTTAGCTTCGGTTAGGATCTCTTGGGTAGTCATCATCTCCATCTCTTACCCCATCACCATCAGTATCGGGGTTGTTCGGATCTGTGCGTCTCCTCGACTCAATAACGTCTGGTAAACCATCTTGGTCGGTATCAATGGGCACACTATTTGGATCGAATTGATCCGTCTCTGCTGCTTCTTCAAATTCATCTGAATATCCATCGTTGTCATCGTCTTCATCAACACAGTCTGGAATTAAATCTAAATCGTTATCTAAAGGTAAGCTCGTTACATCTGAATCACTTGAATTGCAATTGTTTTCATAAAATAAAATATATCCATCTCCATCAGCATCGTTGTCACAGAGATCACCAATACCATCTTCATCTAAATCTGCTTGCTCAGGATTTGGAAATGTGATGCAATTATCATTACTATCTGAAACACCATCATTATCAAGGTCTACATCTAGATTAACAATCTCTCCAAAATAACTCCTTTTTTCAGACTCTAAATCAGAAGTTCTGTAAGGTGATTCCAAACATGGAGTTTCATAGGTAAGTGGGTTTGGGATAGGATCGCCAAAAGCTTCAGGCTCAGGAAGTTTAATGTTTCCAAGTGTTTTAGCTGATCGATCTGTTCTTTGGATAAATATGGATTTCAGTGATGATGAACCCGCGGTAAACCTTCCAAGGACAGTACTTTCAGGATTTGAAATTCCATAAATATTTCCAATAAGTGCCGTTGGCAAAGGGGCATTCAGCCCACTATTGTTATCCACTAAATCCTTTATTGCTTTATAATAATTATAAGATTCTTCTGAAATATTTAATTTGATCACATCGACTAATATATCTTGCTTTGTTTGATAAGGAACTTTGGCTACTAAAAGCTTAGAGACTTGTTTCCCGTTCGTAAACTCATCGTCAAAAACAATAATTTCATCATTGTAAGTAATCTTCCAGCATCGCTGGTCACAGATGTAGGTGTAATATTCTTTGGTAAGCAATGGATTGTTGACTTGAGAAAGACATTCCCCGTCTCTTAAGATACCATTGAGGCAAATCTTGCAATACAATTCCTCCTGGTAGGCTCTGTATTGGTATAAAAAGAAGTTTTTTTGATCAGTGGGATCCTGAAAATCAATTTTAATTTCATCGCCAGGGATGTATCCATCATAACTTTCATCAAAAGTCATCTCAGGGTTAAATTCAGAATAAATTTCCTGTATGGGTACCAAATCAGGAGTTTTTTCTGAAGTTGATTTATAAATATCTCCATTAGGAAGTGTAACTTCAACCTCCCACCTTGAGCCTGGTGTGGTCTTAAAATCATCTGAAATATAATAGACATCACCATTTTCATAAAACGGAAAGCGTTCCTGAGTATTAGAGTTAATTAAATCGATCGAACAGCCAGCAACCGACTTAGAGGTGTACTCACCAAATTCCATAAAGGTCTCTTTTACTGTAACATTAGTGGTGCCTGGAACTGTGGATGCAAGTCCATTGATGATAATCAAGTTCTCTTGAAAATCGAACTTAGGAACAACGGGGTCTATACAAGAGAAAAGAAAAA
>NHDB01000049.1 GCA_002167945.1 Flavobacteriaceae bacterium TMED48
TCCCGCATGCCGCAAACTTTAAGTCTCATTTTTCCAATTGATTTATAAATTTACGAGCTGCTGCTCCAGGGTCTTCGGTCTTCATAAAGTTTTCTCCAACTAAAAAGCCCTGATAACCATAAGCTTGCAATTCTTGAATGGCAGCTACCTCAGAAATTCCGCTTTCGGAAACTTTGACAAATTCATCAGGGATTAAGGGTGCCAAAGATCGACTAATGTCTAATGAAACTTCAAAGGTTTTGAGATTGCGGTTGTTGACACCTAGCAGATCCAAAGTGGGCATTAAAGATTTTTCCAATTCTTCTTGATTGTGGACTTCCAATAATACTTCTAAGTCCAGTTGTTGGGCAGCAGTTGAAAGTTGTTGAATCTCTGCTCTACTCAATACAGCAGCAATCAGTAAAATCAAGTCCGCACCATGGGCTTTTGCTTCGATGAGTTGGTATTCATCCACGATAAATTCTTTTCTCAAAAGCGGAAATTCAGTCACTGCTCTCGCCAGATTGAGATCGTCCAACGAGCCTCCAAAATACTTTCCGTCTGTAAGTACAGACATCCCACATACCCCAGCGGCTTCATAGCCTTGAGCTACTGTACTGAGGGAAAGACTGCTGTTGATGTTTTGTTTTGAGGGTGAGCGTCTTTTGTGTTCAGCGATGATCCCAGAAGTGCTGTTTCGGAGTCGCTCACTCAGTGAGTTTGCCTTGCGGTCGAACAGGGGTGAGGCTTCCCAGTAGGAAGTTGGGAACAGTGTTTTTCTTTGGGCTACTTCAATTTTTTTGTCTGCAACTATGCGGTCTAAAATGCTCATGATTGACTCAGTTTTTGAAGGGTTTTAAATGCTTTTAGGGCTTCTCCAGATTCCAACGAAGCTTTGGCCTCTTCAAAGCCCTCAATGGGAGAAAGATCTTTTGCTGTTGCGATGGCCATGCCCGCATTTGCACAAACCACATTGTGCTGCTCTTGGCTTCCTTTATTGTTTAAAATAGCTGTAAATATAGCAGCGGATGAATCGACAGTTTCTCCACCAGCAATGGTTGAAGCTTGATGCGCTAATACTCCAAAGTCTTGTGGGGTCAAGACGCGCTCTCCTTTATTACTAAACGCTTTTGTAGCACCTGTAAGCGAGATTTCATCATAACCGTCTAAGGCGTAAAGTACCGTAAAACGACTGGCTGTTTTTTGAAAGAGGTAGTAATAAAGTCGTGCTAATTCTAAATTGAATACTCCTGTTAATTGATACTTGGGAAAAGCCGGATTGACTAAGGGTCCTAGCATATTAAAAAACGTCTTTAACCCTAGTTCTCTGCGCACGGGAGCAACATTTTTCATGGCCGGGTGGAAGAGGGGAGCGTGTAAAATACAGATCCCGGCTTCATCCATGCAGCGTTTTAAAAAGTCAGTCTCGTTTGAAAAGCGAATGTCTAAAGCTTCAAGTACATTACTTGAGCCACAGCCTGAAGAGACCCCATAGTTGCCGTGCTTGGTTACTTTTCCTCCTGCTCCTGCCGTGACAAAAGCTGAAAGGGTAGAGATGTTAAAAGTGTTTTTTTCGTCTCCGCCAGTTCCGCATAAATCAATGGCTTCAAATTCGCTGAGGTCAACTGCTATACAGAGTTCTAATAAAGCAGAACGGAAGCCTTCCAGTTCTTCTAAACTAATACTGCGCATCATAAATACGGTTAAAAATGCTGCAATTTGTGAAGGGTTGTATTTCCCGTCTGCAATATTGATGATGACTTGACGAGCCTGTTCACTCGTCAATTGCTCATGCTGAATAAGTTGATTGAGAATTGCTTTCATATACTGCTGTTGATCCAGTTGGCTAATATGGTTTTACCGTGGGGTGTCAATACCGATTCGGGATGGTATTGTACCGCACGTACATCGTAAGTTTTATGTCTTAAGGACATCAACTGTCCTTGGTCGTCCACTGAGGTTGCTTCTAAACTTTCGGGCAAGGGGCTAGCAACCACCCAGGAATGGTAACGCCCTACTTCAAAACTTTGAGGGAGTCCTTTAAAAAGAAGGTCCTCTTCAGTAATCCTTACAGGGGTAGCAATACCGTGATAGACTTTGTCAAGGTTGATCAGCGAGCCACCAAAAACCTCACCAATAGCTTGCTGCCCAAGGCAGATCCCCAATATTTTTTTGGTGGGTGCATAGCGCTCTATGGCCGCTTTGAGCAAGCCCGATTCCTCTGGAATTCCNGGACCGGGGGANAGTAGGATGAGGGGATAGGCTTCCAATTCCTCTAATTCAAATTGGTCGTTACGCTTTACCGTTACTTCACAATCCAGTTCTTCTAAATAATGAACTAGATTGTAGGTAAACGAATCGTAATTATCGATAACAAATACTTTTTTCATTTATTATACTTTTTCTGCAAGGCTTAAAGCCTTATCTAAGGCACCTAATTTATTATACACTTCTTGAAGCTCGTTTTCTGGAACGGAATCAGCTACAATTCCAGCACCAGCCTGATAGTGCAATTGGTTGTGTTGACTTAAAAAAGAGCGGATAATGATGGCGTGGTTAAAGTTTCCGTCAAAATCGAGGTAGCCAATGGCTCCTCCATAAAAATTTCGTTTGGTTTTTTCATAGCGGTCAATAAGTTGGAGTGCTTTGTGTTTAGGAGCGCCACTTAATGTACCGGCAGGGAAAGTGTCTGCGACTACTCTAAAAGTTTTAGCTGCTGGTTTCATCGTACAAATCACCTTAGAAACGAGGTGAATTACATGGGAATAAAATTGAATCTCCCTATTTTTTTCGACGACCACCTCAGAGCCGTTTCNACTTAAATCATTTCGAGCCAAATCGACCAGCATCACGTGTTCGCTGTTTTCTTTAGGATCTTTGGAGAGTTCCAAAGCAGCAGCGGCATCTTCCTCGTCATTTCCTGTTCGTTTAAAAGTNCCTGCGATCGGATGAATTTCTGCCTTTCCATCTTGAACAACCAGTTGCGCTTCGGGTGAACTGCCAAATATTTTAAAATCTCCATAGTCAAAATAGAAGAGGTAGGGCGATGGGTTGATGGAGCGAAGGGTACGATATACATTAAAATCGTCTCCTTGAAAACCTTGACTGAACCTTCGCGACAATACCAATTGAAAAACATCACCCCTGTAACAGTGTTGCTTTCCTTGGTTTACAAATTCTACAAATTCAGCATCCGTCAAATTCGAACTTTTCTCTCCCTTTTTTTCAAATCTAAATTTGCTTTGCTGTTTGCCGTTGATCAGCTGCTCCAGTTGCTCTAAATTGTGTTGGCCGTCGCTACTGTGCGAAAACAAATGCGCCTCGTGATTGAACAAGCTAATNGCGATGATGTTTTGATATACCGCATAATAGATATCAGGAATGTCATGCCCTTCTTTTTTCTTATTCAACTCAATTTGTTCAAAATGCTCAATTGCATCGTGAGCGATATACCCAAAGATACCGTTGCTGATGAACTTNAATGGATACTTTTTAGTCTTGAATTGTTGCGAAAAGCTGTGAATTTTTTCTGGAATATCCGTGTCTGGGGTTACTATTAATTCTTCTGAACTACCGTCTGGGTAATGGGTAGTCAGCTTGTTGTTTTGGAGTGCGATGCTGGCAATCGGATTACAGCAGATATAGGAAAAATCGTTGTTGTTGGCGTGGTAATCACTGCTTTCTAACAACAGGCTGTGGGGAAATACATCTCGTATTTTTAGATACACACTTACGGGGGTAAGGGTGTCTGCCAGTATTTTTTTATGTTCAGATTGAAGAGTAAAAGACTTCATTATAGATCAATTAAAAAAGGCCTGTCGTGATGACAAGCCTTGAATTTATATACGGTTTGGTTTCACGANTTCACTGCTGAAATGTGTTCCACCATTCGTTTAAAAAAATTATTGTTNGGTTCATTAAATCAAATATAGTATAAATTGTTTATTAACCCCAAATCNCCGAACAATAATTATTATTTTCTTGNGTGTGAACCATCGCAGTAGCCGTTTGGATTTTGAGTATTACCGCATCCACATTTTGGTCTATTGATCTTCATCGTATTAAAATTTTAAGTTTACAGCCAATTCGAAATCNTCATAAATCATTTTATCTCCTAAGTTTTCGAAAAAACTTGCAGAGCGAAAACGCACATCGTATTTTGAACGGTCAACAACCAANTTNGTCATGGCTGTNTTTCCTTCAACATGCATCTCAAAATCAATTGGATGNGTNATCCCNTTAATNGTTAANGCACCACTCATAAGGTAGTGATTTTNCATNTTNNTCTCACTNTTNGTNATGATTAANGATGCTTTTGGNAATTTATCNACACTAAANAAGTCNTCAGACTTTAAATGNCCTTCNAGTTTTCCTTTGTACTCNCCNGTNANATCNGTACANCTNATNCTGGTCATATCAACANTAAANNTTCCNCCNGAAATNNTATCNCCGTCCATNTCCAGACTTCCNTCNATTAAATTGATGTTNCCTTCGTGCTCACCAGTNACTTTTTTAGCCATCCANTNAATNTTGCTTTCATTAGNNTCAATCNNNATAATNGTNGANTGACTCCANGCAGTNGCNNNNCTTANNAGNATTAANCTNAGGGTAATCATTTTCTTTTTCATAGCAATTTTTAATTTTANTTAAANTTTAATNGTTTCAATANNGAAACNANCTNTTCTTTTTCATCTTCTTTTAAGTGACCCACCATTTCCTCTTCTGCACGATCAATTACTGGATCGATTTGTTCTAGAAAGGCCAGTCCTTCAGCTGTGATGAACAACTCAATTTTTCTTCTATTTTCTTTACAAATCGTGCGTTTTACAAATGATTTCTCAATTAATTTATCGATCAACCGGGTGGTGTTGCTCATTTTATTTGTCATGTGTTGTTGAACCGTAGACAAATTTGCCGCCACACCCTTTTGACCTCTTAAAATCCGAAGTACATTAAACTGCTGAATCGATACCCCAAAAGGTTTTAATGCGAGCATTAATTTGTCATTTATCTCACAATTCGATTTTATTAGTGCAATGATAACTTTTTTATTGTTCATTGATGTAAGTACAACATTTGTNGGTACAAATATAAATAAAATACTTACAATTCAAACTTTTTTTTGATTTGTTTGAAAAGTCTAGCTATTGTACCTTAGCTAAAAAACAAGAATGGATTTATCACAAGAAGCCTGGACTTCAAAGCAAGCATCAACATCAGACAGTATCATTATTGACGTTAGGACCCCCGAGGAATATGAAGCGGGGCATTTGGTCCATGCACACTTATTGGACATTCGTGATCCTCAAGGATTTATGGAAGGGATGGATGCTTTGGACAAGTCTCAGACTTATTTTGTGTATTGCCGTTCTGGAGCGCGTAGTGCCCAAGCCTGTCAAATCTTTAAGCAGCACGGAATTGCAGATTGTTACAATCTTTTAGGTGGAATATTAGAATGGGAGGGTGAAATAGTACATTAATAATTTAGAACCTGGCTTCCCCAAAGCTTACTTGATATGAATGAATCCTTACTCCATTATTTGTGGAGATTTCAAAAATTCTCCAAATCTGATTTACAAACTGTAGATGGGCAATCTTTGGAAATTTTATTTCCAGGACACTTGAATTCACTTGCAGGTCCTGATTTTTCAGAGGCTAAAATATATTTAGATCAATTGTATTGGAATGGAGCTGTGGAGCTTCATATGAATGCCTCCGACTGGTTTCGGCACGGACATCAAAACGACAGTGCTTATGACAATGTGATTTTACATGTGGTTTGGAATTTTGATTCCGATGTATGTTATCCCAACGGCAAACCCATTCCCACACTAGAGATGAGTAACTATGTGGCTATTGAAGCATTAAAGAGTTACGAGAACCGTTTTTTAAAAAAGCCCCAGTTTATTCCGTGTGAAAAGAAGTTGGATTCATTTTCCACTGCCCAATGGTTGGCTTTTCAAGACCGTTTATTTGTAGAGCGTATGGAATTGCGAACTGAAGTGATCAACGAGCAGTTAAAGCAATCCAAGAACGATTGGGAGGCTGTTTTTTTTGTATTGTTGTCCAAGGGTTTTGGGCTGAACCTTAATGGGGAGGCGTTTTATGCTATGGCAGCATCCATTGCATTTAAACGCGTGCTTCAGTTAAGATCAGATCCCTTAGATTTAGAAGCTTTATTTATGGGGCAGGTTGGGCTCTTAGCGCAACCGTTAAAGGGGGGGTATCACGAAGAATTGTATGAGCGTTACACTTACATTAAGTCAAAATACAAGCTCACCGTAAATCCTACTTTGAGATTGCACTTTGCCCGATTGCGACCTCCCAACTTTCCGACTATACGTTTGGCTCAATTGGCCCAAGTTTACGCAAAGTCAGCAGCCTTATTTCAAGCTGTAGTCGGAGAGTCTAGGCTGTCAAGCTGTTATAAATTATTTGAAGTGGAGGCGAGTGGCTATTGGGAAAAGCACTACAATTTTGGGGTGGAAAGCAGGCACAATCCCAAAAAACTAAGTAAGCGATTTTTTGAGTTACTTTTAATCAATACCCTGATTCCTGTCCGTTTTGCTTATGCCAAATATTGCGGTAGTCTCTGTGAAGATTCTCTTTTTGAATGGGCAGGGGCGGTCCCAGCAGAAAACAACCGAATTTTAAGTAAGTTTCGCACTTTAGGGGTACCTCAAATCAATGCCATTGGGACACAATCCCTCTTACATCTGTACAAAAACTACTGTAAATTCAAAAAATGCCTGTCCTGTCAAGTCGGCCATGAATTGATGAAAACAGTTTAAGTCGATTCTAGCTTTAGAAGAAAAAAAGTAACTTTGTGATATGAAATCACCCCAAAACATTCGATTGTTTTTTGAACGCAATGGTTTTGCTGTTTCTACCAGACTTGCTGAAGTTCTTGGGATGAAGGTAAAAAGCGTGCGTTTGTTTTTTATATATGCTTCTTTTGCAACCTTAGTCGGTGGATTTGTCCTTTATCTTACCCTGGCTTTTTGGATGAAGCTTAAAGATATGGTCTACACCAAGAGAAGCTCAGTTTTTGATTTATAAAGCCTCATGCCTTTTTTTAAGTCACCACTCACTCGCGCACTTTCACTGCTTCTTTTTGTACTGCTTTTTGGCGTCTTTGGCTTTTATTGGATCGAGCCAGCCTATTCCCTTTTTGACGCTTTGTATATNACGNTAATCACACTGAGTACAGTGGGTTACGGTGAAGTTGGAAATTTAACNGATNAAGGAAGAACCTTTGCGATACTTTTTATCCTTATTGGATTTTTANTTGTCGCTATTGCCATCCGTTTTATCGTNGAATACCTNATAAGNGGTTGGAGTATAAATGCATTAAAACANAAAAAAAATAGAGAAATGATNAACGCTTTAGAAGGGCACACCATAGTGTGCGGTTATGGTCNCAACNGAAGGCAAGCGGTTACTCGATTAAANANGCATCAACAAGCCTATGNAGTGATCGAACNAAACGAACAGTTGATTGCCGANAATGAACATGAAATATTATTCNTTAAGGGCNATGCTTTAAAAGACGAAAGTTTGTTNGCNNCAGGGATCCAGCGNGCCAAAAATTTGANNAGTGCTTTGCCCGATGATGCGGATAATTTATTTGTGGTTTTATCAGCANGGNAACTCAANCCNGAAATAGATATNGTGAGNCGGGTTTCCGAGGAGAACAATCAATCNAAACTNGCNTTGGCTGGAGCCAATCATGTNATCATGCCAGATAAAATTGGGGGAGACTATATGGCGGCTTNGCTTACCGTTCCCGATTTGATTCACTTTTTGGGGAATNTNGATTGGTGGAAAGACNAAANCAGTCNTAATGTAAAAGAGGTAGATCTNAGTGAAATACCTCAGGAATACCAAAATAAAACTTTGGTAGAGATGGAGTTGNGAAAAAGAACNGGCTGNAATGTGATTGGCTATNGAGATGAAAATGGAAAANAGTCCATCAATCCAGACGCAAGCCTCTCATTATCAACTCAAGGCAAGCTCATTGTGCTTGGAAGTGGCGAGTCCATTAAAAAACTAAACCAAATGTTTCAGTTGGATTAATTTGTTTTTGTGTTCCTTTTTAGGATATTGGTCACTTAATCGCGATATAAGCNACAATGAAATTATTCAGCACTCAAAAATTTCTTTTTACCCTATTGTTTTTTTGTTTTTCACTCTCCTCACTTTTTTCACAAGAAAAGGGATTNGACGAGCGTATCAATGAAGCCTTTACTCCAGTTGCCAACTGGTGGGAGGGACTCATTTTACACAACTTTTTAGGAACGGGNATACCGACCATCATTATTTTATTAGTNGGAGGGGCCTTGTTTTTCACCTTATACTTTGGTTTTGTAAACGTCCGACATTTCAGTACGGCCATTAACACAGTAAGAGGAAAATACGACAGTATCGATCATCACGAAGCTGCTAATCCTGATCTGGCAATTGCCGGAGATATCAAGGGGACCATAGCCGACGAAAGCAAAGAAGGAGAGGTAAGTCATTTTCAGGCTCTTGCCACGGCTGTTTCTGGAACAGTGGGAAATGGTAACATTGCTGGGGTGGCATTGGCCATAGCCGTAGGTGGACCTGGAGCAACTTTTTGGATGATTTTGTGTGGCTTACTGGGAATGTCTACAAAATTTGTTGAATGTACCCTAGGTGTCAAATACCGAGACGTAGGTGAAGACGGAACGGTTTATGGTGGTCCGATGTACTATTTGACCAAAGGATTGAAGGATAAGGGTTTTGCAACCCTGGGAAAGGTGCTGGCTGGAATCTTTGCATTTTTATGTGTAGGGGCTTCTTTTGGAGGTGGAAACGCCGCGCAATCCAATCAAGCAGCTATGCAGCTAGNAGATTCNTTTGGAATGACNGGNGGGAATGCACGAACCATCATTGGAGTNNTTATGATGNTACTCGTNGGGATCATTATCATTGGAGGAATCAAACGAATTGCTTCGGTTACTGAAAAAGTAGTTCCCCTTATGGCTTTGATGTATATNTTGGCGTGTTTGTATATCATTGGNACCAACNTCAGTTTTGTGGATGATGCCTTTNNGATGATTTTTAATCANGCTTTTAACCCACAAGCTGGATTGGGAGGTTTGCTCGGNGTNNTGATNACCGGATTTCGTCGGGCAGCTTTTTCAAATGAGGCCGGAGCTGGATCNGCATCCATTGCCCACTCTGCAGTCAAAACNAATTATGCTGCTTCCGAAGGATTAGTCGCCTTGTTGGAGCCGTTTATCGATACCGTTGTGATTTGTACGATGACGGCCTTAGTAATNATTATTTTTAACGGAGANAATACTGTCTTTGACTACGGTGGAGTAGGAGGTGTNGTTATGATTGACGGCATGCCTNCCGAAGGAGCTGGAATTACNGCAGCTGCTTTTTCGAAGTATATTGCATTTTCAGGACCTTTTTTAACTGTAGCGGTGGTCTTATTCGCTATTTCAACCATGATATCATGGTCTTACTACGGCTTNCAATCGTGGATGTATATTTTTGGAAAAAGTAAAGTTTCTGAACTTTCATACAAATCTTTGTTTTTGATNTTTATCGTCATCGGTGCNGCAGGAGATATGTCTTCCGTNTGGGCTTTNTCTGACGCTATGATTTTGGCATTGGTATTTCCGAATATGGTTGGATTACTCCTCTTGTTCCCAAGGGTGNGAGAAGAACTCAATTCCTATCTCACTGCAATTAGTGGAATGAAAAAAGAGTAACATGCGTTCAAAGTTTCCTTTTGTGCTTTCAGAGTCACAANGAGGAGCNTTATTGATCCTCTTNATGGGGATCGTTTTTCTNTTCGCNATTCGATATGGTNTNAGGCTTGAAGAAGATTCAGGNCTTGANCTGNCTGAAACGCTGNTGTANCAANGAAAGCTGGATTCGCTNCGTTCAAATCAGGTCGTTTNAGTTCANCCNAAGCCTACTTACAACCCNAATTATCTTTCAGATTACAATGCGTATCGGTTGGGGATTCCTGCTGAGGCTTTTNATCGTTTACAGCGTTATAGAGCTGGTGGAAATTATGTAAACTCACTNAGCGAGTTTCAANTTCAAAGCGGTATTTCNGACCGCTTGTNAGAANAGCTAGCTCCAGCACTGCGTTTTCCTAATTTTNGTTCTCAGACCAAAAAGAAAACAGCAATTGTTAAGCAGGATTTAAATACTGTTGATGCTACNGCTTTAGAGNTCGTNTCTGGAATTGGTCCGACCCTTTCCAAGCGAATNGTCAACTACAGGACCTATCTTTCAGGNTTTTCAATTCCAGCGCAATGTTATGAGGTTTACGGATTAGANAGTACAGTAGTCGCTNGTTTATTCGAGCGTTTTGAAATNCAATCTCCTCCAAAAATTAACCCCTTAAATATTGAAACGGCCAGCCTAAATCAATTGNCTAAATTACCCTANTTGAGTAGGGAAGATGCNCGTANAATAATAGNTTACAGGACAAAGAATAAGGGAATTTCACTTTTNCTTTTGTCTGAAGTTTTTGTANATTNCCCAAACAAAATAGAGAGAATAAAACTATATTTGTATTAAAATTGCACTATGATAGACTTTGAATTACACCCAGAAATCAAAACTTCNGANACCCAGAGAATGGTCCATGAGGCTGCCCGTGATTTCGCTGCTCAATACGTCAAGCCCCATGTGATGGATTGGGATGAAGCACAGTTTTTTCCAAAAGAGATTTTTGAAAAAGCAGGTGCTTTAGGATTTATGGGAATGTTGATTCCCGAAGCCTATGGAGGTTCAGGGATGGNTTATCACGAGTATGTGACCCTTATTGAAACACTTTCTGTGGTNGATCCTTCAATTGGTCTTTCTGTAGCAGCTCACAATTCACTTTGCGTCAACCATATTTACGCTTTTGGAAATGAAGAACAACGCCTGAAGTGGTTACCTGATTTGTGTTCTGGNAAGCATATNGGNGCATGGGGACTAACAGAACACAACACGGGTTCTGATGCTAAAAATATGNCTACTACCGCTCGAAGAGAAGGAGATCATTGGGTTTTGAATGGAACAAAAAACTTTATCACTCACGGCATNTCTGGTGATATNGCGGTGGTCATTGCCAGAAATGGTGAAAAACAAGACAATCGTGGAATGACTGCNTTTGTTGTTGAACGAGGGACTCCTGGTTTTAGCGCGGGGAAAAAAGAAAATAAATTGGGGATGCGCGCCTCTGAAACAGCCGAAATGGTTTTTGATCAGTGCATCATTCCAGACGAAAACCGATTGGGGCCANTAGGAGANGGTTTTATTCAATCCATGAAGATCTTAGACGGTGGTCGAATTTCGATAGCAGCGCTATCTTTAGGTACTGCAAANGGTGCTTATCGCGCNGCGGTTAATTATTCNCAAGAGCGNAAACAATTTGGGAAACCCATCAGTAGCTTTCAAGGGATTTCATTTAAGTTGGCTGAAATGGCCACTGAAATAGAAGCAGCTACTCTTTTAACTCAAAAGGCAGCTGAGATGAAGAACCAAAGTCTCAATGTGACTNAGCAGGGTGCGATGGCTAAGCTGTTTGCTTCTGAGGTCTGTGTTAAAGTTTCGAGTGAGGCAGTTCAAATTCACGGGGGTTATGGATTTACCAAAGATTTTCCCGTAGAGAAGTTTTACAGAGATTCAAAATTGTGTACGATAGGNGAGGGAACCAGTGAAATCCAAAAACTGGTTATTGCTCGTAAAATTTTAGAATAATTTTCAATTAAAACAACATTTATNNCCTTAGAGTGAATTTGTTTTACTTATATTTGCNCCCATTATGAAAGGAGGTGCCAAATTATGTTAATCATACCCATNAAAGACGGAGAGAATATCGACCGCGCGCTAAAGCGTTTTAAAAGAAAATTCGATAAAACTGGNGGCATGCGTCAATTGCGCGCTCGCAAACAGTTCATCAAGCCTTCTGTCAAAAACAGACAAAAAATTCAAAAAGCTCAGTACATCCAAAANCTCCGTGATNACGAGTCGGTTTAAGCTTTTTTTACCACATTTTTNACAACGTTANTCTNTGAATTTCTTAAATTTATTGAATAACGTTTTTTTATGGCTATAAAACCGTTTTTAGACTATTTATTGCTGGAGAAAAACTACTCCCTACACACCTATAAAGCCTATCAGGCAAATTTAGAGTCGTTTCAACATTTTATTCAAGAGTCTGAGCCAGAGACTAAAGGAATTGAAAACGTAAGNTACAGTGAAATTCGTTCGTGGATCGTGTATCTCATCCAGCAGGGAAACAGTACACGAACAGTCAATCGAAAATTATCTGTACTGCGATCTTTCTACAAGTTTTTGGTCCGTAACGGTAATATAGAGGTGTCTCCTTTAAAAGAGCACAAAGCCTTAAAAATGGCTGCTAAAGTGTCTCTTCCTTTTTCTGAAGAGGAAGTGAGAGCAGTTTTAGAAGGCGATTATTACCCTGACAATTATTTAGGAGTTTTACAAAAAACTGTGNTAAACCTATTTTATTACACNGGTATCCGCAGAAGCGAACTCATCGATTTAAAGCGAACCCATGTCGATTTAGACAACCGAACGATGAAAGTACTCGGNAAGCNAAATAAAGAGCGTTTGGTNCCTCTTCTACCNGCNATGAGTGAACAGCTTGCAGAACTGCTGAAAAGTCAAGAGGAAGCNCAAATCANTGGAGAGGGTGGGCGATTTTTCAGTTCCCCTAAGGGTAAAAAATTGACNGAAGCATTTGTATATCAGACTGTAAAAAAGTATTTTAGTGAAGTCACGACTAAAACTAAAAAAAGNCCTCACGTCTTACGTCACAGTTTTGCGAGTCACNTACTNGATCAGGGGGCAGGNATTAATGCGATTAAGGAATTATTGGGCCATAGCAGTGTAGCAGCNACACAGCATTACACACACAGNAGTATGTCGACAATTAAATCGGTATACAAAAAGGCTCACCCCAGAGAANGATAATGATTAATAACCTTTAAAAATTGAAATTATGATAACCACTCACTTTAGAGCTGTAAATTATTCAGCTGACGCCAAACTGNAAGAATTTACTAAGCAGCGTATTGAAAAGCTATCTTTATTTTATAATCCAATTATAGAGGTTTTTGTTTTTACCAAAGTAGAAAACAATTCAGACGGAATCAACAAATGGGCAGAATTGAAAATTGCGATCCCTGGAGACGANATTATAGTGAAGAAACAATGCCGTAGNTTTGAAGAGGCAATCCATACCGCTGCACAAAGTGCGGAACGAATTCTCAAGCGCAGAAAAGAAAAAATCAGAGCCTAGCTACAATTTTTAATTTTTTCTTTTGAAACCATAAAAAATAGCATTTAATTTGCAGCTGATTTTGGGCAACTGAAATTCAAAAGCCGATGTAGCTCAGCTGGCTAGAGCAGCTGATTTGTAATCAGCAGGTCGTGGGTTCGAGTCCCTCCATCGGCTCTTTGTAAATGAACAACCGCTTGTTCTGTTTGCAAAAAAAAAATTCTCAATGTATATNTTTTGGGAAACGATCATTGAAAAACGGGGAGATACTCAAGCGGCCAACGAGGACAGACTGTAAATCTGTTGTTTTTTAACTTCGCAGGTTCGAATCCTGCTCTCCCCACACTTTTACAAGTATAAAACNAAAAGTTTTTTATATTTGTGATTAAATACCAACACCGATTATATCCGTTTTCGGTACAACGCGAGAGTAGCTCAGTTGGTAGAGCGTCAGCCTTCCAAGCTGAATGTCGCCGGTTCGAACCCGGTCTCTCGCTCTCTTTTTTTTTCGCCGATGTAGCTCAGGGGTAGAGCGTTTCCTTGGTAAGGAAGAGGTCACGAGTTCAAATCTCGTCATTGGCTCT
>NHDB01000050.1 GCA_002167945.1 Flavobacteriaceae bacterium TMED48
GTTGTAACCGACCCTGCAAAGCGTCCATGGTGGCCTGATCGTCGTCTGTCCCAGCCGCGCAAACCGCATCAAAGTTATACATCCCAGGCGTGTTATCAGAGCCCATCCGAATAACGTGCTTCAAATAAGGTAGCTTCTTTGCCTCCAACTGCCCTGGATGGCTGCTCTCCAGTTCGGGGGCCAAGGTGTTGATCATTCCCAGGTAATCGCTGGTTTTGAAACTGACATCCGTGATCAAGGTCTTGCACTCAACCTTGTTGAGCGCGTACTCGAGTTCGTAGAGGCGATACGCCGGATTGATGCACACCATGATGGCGCCAATCTTTGCCGTCGCAAGTTGGACCAACACCCACTCACTACTGTTAGGACCCCAAATACCAACACGATCGCCCGGCTCAATGCCCAGATGAATCAGTCCCATAGCGAGTTGATCGACCCGTGCTTGCAGCTCACCATAGGTCCAGTTAATGCCCTGGTGTCGAACGACAAGCGCGGAATTTGTGCTATGCAAATTAGCTATTTTGTCGAAGTAGCTACCGATCGTTTCGTAGATAATTTGGGCGTCGGAAGCCCCGCTGTAATAGCTGCGTGTCAGAGGGTTCATGCGCGCTCCGCGTAACGCTTACCACGCTCGGCCGCAAGCTTAAATGCGGCTTGGGTCTCCGCCTCAACCTCTTGACGTTGTTGCTCGCTCAACGCTTTGAATTCCTCTACCCACCAGCGACGAGTGACCTGTGGGAAGGTACCCATGCGATTAACACAGGCATTTGCGCCTCTGTCGCGACCAGCTTCATAGCCCGCAGCGCCTCTGCTGTCCGCGGCCTTTTTCCCAAAGGGCACCAAATCGCCCTCCATTTTGGGTAGTAAAAAATAGGGCATCGAGACTCGGGTCTCACCCTCTGGAATCAGTAAGGTATTCACACGATGCAAGGTCGCGGAATACCGCCCCTCACTCAGATGCATCAGGGTACCGCCGGTATTGACGATCACCGAGCCGGGGATAACGGGCACGTCGTAGTCTCCCGCTGCGGTTCGGCAGGTCACGGGTGCATTCACCCAATCACCTTCCCCTGCTACCACCTGCAAGCCGGGACGATCGTTGATGAGTAGGGCCACAAATGGCGGGCCGTCAATGTGTGCTCCAACGTTGTCAGAATCGAATTTCGCGTAAGAATCCTGAACTCCTTGCTTCGCTTCATCAGAGAACACATCGAGGCTGTAGTTATGATTAAGGCTTGCCGCGAGGTATGGCTCATCTCGATCAAAATAACGTCGAAACTCAGCCGGATCCTCGCCCAGTGACTCAACGATAAGCTCGCCTAATTGGTGCGTGAGCTCATGATAGGTATCCGTTAGCTGTTCAATCAAAGGTCTAAAACCCGGCATCGAATCTGTTACAGGCCAGGTGTTAGGACCTACAAAAAGTCGCCTGTGAATCGGTTGAGAGTCATCATCGTGCGCGCACAAGGGGTGTTGCTCAAACCCGTATTGAAAATTTTCAATGACCTGTCCATGGCCTCGATCCGCCGGTGTTGGCAACGTATACCCACGAAAATAAGGCGTATTGGATATGTGAGCGGTTTTTTTAATGTCCATGGGCGCATCAAAAAACTGACGGACCTCATGGAATGCCTCCTGCTGAAACTCATCGTCTAATCCAGGAGCGTTTTTGAGTACTAGAAAGCCGCACTCAGAAAGTGCGTAACGCAAATCGTCCATGAAATTGTCGCGGTCAGTCTCGAGATCAAGCCAATCTACCGTGGGGATTTCGCTCTGCTTATGTGAGTTCATAATGGCACCTTTGTTTTTGTTCGATACTCGGGTTTGCCGTTCTGAAATCTTAAACCGAAATCACCCGCTTAACGAGCTAAAGGTGGAGGGAACCAATTGCACTCAACGACGGAGGAGTGCCCCTCGTAAACGCGCATCCCCAGCATGTAGGGCCCGTGGGGAACTGGCAGCCAGTTACTCACTTGCTCGGGTCTTTGTGCGGACAGAATTATCGTCAAGCTACCGTACTCCTCGTAATGTAAATCGGGGGTCCGGTCACCAATCGAAAAACGATCGATCTCGTTCTCAACGAGGTAGAGGTCCATGCCATAGGCTGTCAGTGACCAGAATCCCTCGCAAGGCGGAAGACTATCTGCCGCGAATGTCAGCCGCAGTTCATGTTTTCCATTTAGAGGTTCACGCAGAGAATCAGCCAAGGCCATATAAGATCGNTTTTCNANNGCNTAATGCCCNCCNAGNCCNAATTTAGCGCCCANNGCNCGCTTCAAAATNTCATCNCCGGGNCCGCCNGNGGCNCNGCCNGTGCTCCANCCATTTTTNANGACNGTNTCGNTNGTTCNNCCNGACNTAATNAANGCNTCNGCTTCACNNATACCNGCCTCTANCTCNGANTCNGNTANACANGAAGGGTCGTCNAGTATTGCNTTTGCNGCNGNTGANAATGCTGGGTGCCANGNNGCCGGNGGNGAGTGCNCNACNTANCNACNNAGTTCNNTNAAAAATGNNGCGCCNGACTCNGCAATNTTTGCNGCNCGNCCNGCTGACTCCATCCNGATATGCGGNTGNNCNGGGGCAGGTCNAACACTNAATTNTCGCTGNAGNNCTCTNGCTTGAGCGAGGTCNTCTGGNGACTCGACNAGNACTCTNATAATGATCCANGCAGTNCGNGTACCCANNCGAATNGTNGTNTCACCGTCGTCCATAGGTTCCGTTTTTGGGTCAAAGGTAACGCGAGCAGACACNCCTGATACACCGTGNTGNCGACGTGACACATAGGCAACATGGGTATANGCATCAACCACCATGAGGTTCCAGTANCGATCGGGNTTATCCATGGGTGGGACATCGATCATTACGTCNCCGTGTGANAAGTCNTACCACCCCGACGAGTACAAGGTGTCGTTGTTGATGGCTACGATGGCTTTATCGCTCGGTGTCGCCAAGGACTCAATGTGGCGCAAGGTGCCCGTGTCATGGTGAGACGACAGCATGAGTCGGGTACGGTGCACAGACACGGTGGGAAACCCCCACAAATAAAGTTCTGCAGCGGGCGAGAGCNNTTTTCTNGGCGACTCACTCATTGGNGAATCNGNGGNNATAAACACGCCCCNCNCCCCACTGACTCACGGCTTAA
The DNA here is from genome assembly GCA_002167945.1 of Flavobacteriaceae bacterium TMED48. Lineage (GTDB taxonomy): Bacteria > Bacteroidota > Bacteroidia > Flavobacteriales > Flavobacteriaceae > MS024-2A. The sequence continues at coordinate 3,146 of NHDB01000050.1, forward strand.
GCCCTCAGACCGAGGTAGTCCTCGAAATTCCACCGATAGAAGCGATCGAGCTCTTCTTTAGTCGGGTCGACCGCGTCCAAACTGCGTTCAAAGTCGCCGTAAGGATCACTGCCACCCTCCGGGTGCGGGTAGTCGGTATTGAACATCAAAATATCCTTACCCACATTTCGAAGAATCCATCCGGTATTTTCGGTGTGCAGCGGCGCTACCCGAATCTGCCGCTGAAAATATTCCGATGGCTTTAAAGACAGCTTTTTAAGCCCTTGATCAAATTTCCCCAGTAGCGAAACGCCCATATCTAAGTTCATCAAAGACGTCGGGACCCAGTTNGCGCCCAGTTCGATAATNCCGATNTTTAGCTCGGGGAAGCGCTCCAACACACCGTCATAAATCATGCAGGTAATCCAGCGTTCAATGCTGTGGTGAACCACGGGAAGATCTTTTGGCTTCGTTGTCTCAATGTTTCCAATATTNCCCTCAAGAACACGCTNCACACCGGTGTTCATATAGACCGAGGGCATATTCTGACCACTGCCGATATGAAGTGTGATTGGCACTCCCGCATCTTGCATCATCGACCAGAGAGGATCGTAGGCGATGTGCGATGGCGCTCGACCTTCAACCGCATCGCTGCCTATCCAGATCGCGTTAATACCCAAATCTAGGGCAAGTTTAAGCGACGTCTGAGCACGCTCAGGATCCCGTAAAGACAGATAACCCACTGAAAGTAAGCGTGGATCATCCGCACAGAAATCGGCCATTCCCCGATTCAGCGCATCGCAGCCGCCATAAACCACATCCATGTCGCTCGAGCGCGCAAACCGCGCAGCACCCACTGAAGGAAAGATCAATTGCGAGCTGACACCCATGATATCGAGTGCAGCACTGCGTTCGACCTTTTCGACCGCACCGTAAGCACTCCACATATTACGCTTGCCCGGGTGCGCGAAAATATTCGAGCGAAGCGCCTCCGTCAGGTCCGGATCGGCGCCCGCTAAACGCTTGTTGGCCGCGTCCATCAAGGGGTCCAGCGCAGCCATATCTAAATCAAACGCACCCGTCTCCAGATTACTTTTAACGTACTCAGACGCGTAGCTTTCAAGCCATCCGCGAGACTCAATAATGTGACTGTCGGCATCGTGAATGATTCGACCTTCTCTGTGTGACATAGGGACCTCGTTATTGTCGGTAACTAATGCAATTAACCTTTGTTGTCTGTAAGCTAACGCTTTTATTACAGTCTGACAATAATAAAGTGAAGAGAGCATCGTAATTCTGGTTCGACGACGGTCTCTGCTAAGGGTTTTACGTTTTGAATAACACAGACACAGCAAGTAGCGGGCGCTTAACCCTTGGAACCAAGATTGCCTTTGGGTCGGGCGCGATGGCAGAAGCCGTTTACATGGGGCTCTTCAACACCTTTATCACCATTTTTTACAACCAAGTCATTGGCTTATCTAACACCTTAATCGGTGTCGCCATCATGCTTGCCCTCGTGGGTGATGCACTCACCGACCCGGTCGTCGGCATAATCTCGGACAGATGGCGTGGAAAGTATGGTCGCAGACACCCCTTCATGTTTGTCGCGCCAGTGCCTCTCGCTCTGATGGTTTACTGTATTTTTAACCCCCCCGAGGGCCTTGTCGAAAGCAGTCACCAGCTCGGTCTGTTTGTCTGGCTAGCCCTCACCACCCTTTTAAGTCGAGCCTTTTTAACGCTCTACCATATCCCCCATCTTGCGCTGGGGGGCGAGTTATCTAAGGACCAGTTTCAGCGCTCACAACTGTTCAGTGCCAATACGATGATTGGTGCGGCGTCCGGCGCACTCGTGGCAATTTCCACCTGGGGTTATTTCTTTGCCGGGGAGCGGGTACGAGCAACCGACGGGCAACTGGTACCCGGGCACCTCGATCCAGCTGCTTATGGACCCATGGTCATATGTGCCTGCGCGGCCATCATCATCGCCATCTGGGGGTGTGCCCTACTGACACTCAAGCACGTTGAGCGGTTGACCGAGGCACCCGATACTTCAGAGCGATTCACCCTCGTCATGCTCTTTCGAGAAATCCTTGGCACCTTCAGAAACCGCAACTATCTCATCCTCATGGTCGGCTATTTTTTCTTCATGATCACGAGCGGAATCTATGACACCTTAAACGTCTTCATAAACACTTATTTCTGGGAACTTGCTCCCGAAGAAATCAAATACTTTGGTTTCATAGCCTTACCCATGATTATCGTCGGGGCGCTCGCCTCGCCCGTACTTCAGAAAAAGTTCGATCGTAAGCCGGTCATTGTGACGGCGCTGATTTTCATGACCATCTTTGCGCAATTAGTAATTGATCTTAGGCTTCTTGGATTACTGCCGGCCAACCACGATGAGGATTTACTACCCATTCTCATCGCCAACGCTGGCGCATTCGCCTTCACCATTGGCATCGGAGGGGTGGCGATCATGGGCATGATTGGCGATCTCATCGATGAAAATGAACTCACCACCGGACTTCGACAAGACGGTTTGTTTTTCTCCGCTCGCGCCTTCTTTGCCAAAGCCTCTTACTCCGTAGGCCACCTATTTGCGGGCCTTGCCTTGGATCTGTACGTGCGACTGCCTTTCGAGGCCGTGCCCGGCCAACTAGAGGAGGCAATACTCACGCGGATGGGNATCGTGGCGGGGCCNGCGATGGCGTTCTCCGCGGTCATAGCGGTGTTTGTCTACAGCCGTTATGACCTCACCGCAGCGCGGCACCGAGAGATAGTAGTCGCGTTAAACAAACGCAATGATGACCTGCCATCGGATGAAACNNGGCCGAAAATGGCGACACGCCCATCCGATAACGACACGGCATTCGATGCCTGATCGATANCGCGATAGAGGATTTCGAGACTCTCGGAGNNCCCGCACTGCTGGGGAAGGTCCAGCCGACCTACCTGAGGACCGGTTTCACACCGCCAATGGTAATCAGCGATTCAACACAATCGCGGATAGATTCGTCGAGCGACCGAAACTCCATACCCAAGGCATCTTTAATTCGACTATTTCGCAGCTCACACCCGTTCCATATCGCTCTAAATTCGGCTTCTCGGGCCTTAACCTTATCCGGCAAGGGATCGAATAGTGTTGCTCCCGCAAACCCCAGTTCAGGTAAGAGTCGATCAATGCTTGCGCACACGTCTTCCACATTGCGAGTCTCCGTCGACCAGGCAATGAAACGCTCGCCATTCGCCAAACCGTCTCGCTCAAGCATACGAATATGAGCCTCGGCCACATCGCGCACATCAACGGTGTACCAGGGGCGATAGGCACCCACTACATTTTGGCTGTAACGACCGAGCAACATCGTCTCGATGTGGTGCTGCCAGGGCCCGCGCTCCTTCTGATGCCGCGCCAAAATAGGACCTACATTGTCACCAGGGCAGCAGGTAATCGCATCCCAGCGCCCATTTGCGCGAGCCGCGTCGGCAAAGGCTCGTTCAGCAATGACCTTGCCTATGGAGTATCCCTGCCCGCGCGCTGTTGTGCGATTCGGGTTCTGCTCATCGGGATAACGCCCCTCAAAGAGAACAGGGCGTCGCACCAGCTCTTGCATATCTTGCTCTGAGATAACAGCCGCGATGCTGGAGGTCACCACCACACGATTAACCGAGCCGGATCGATTGACACTATCGATGATGTGATCACAAACACCTTTGACGTAACCCTCATCGTCATAGCTGGATACGTGCGATAAATGCGCAACGCCGTGACAGCCCTGAAAGATGCCATCAAAACAGCCGGGGGTGTCGAGATCCGCTGCGTGCAACGTCAAACGCCCACTGGCGTGGCCTGGCATAGACTTTAAGAAGCCCGTCTTCTCCTCATCATTAACATCGCGAACGCAGGCGCGAACACGGTAGCCTTTATCCAGTAACTGCTTGACGACCCAGCCGCCGATAAAACCAGCACTTCCCGTTACTGCGACTGTGCCACCTTTTGGAATTGGCGCCATGAGACTCCCCTTTCGTATCTACCACGTTTTCTGTTTTAAGTGACTCACCGACAAGCCGGCTTCTGTCTGCGGTTGAATCAAGCTTATGAGATTGCCATCGGGGTCTCTAAAACAAACCTCCCAACCGTCAACGGACATAGTGGGGGACGATAAAAACGCGACACCCAGAGCCGACAAACGCTCATATTCCTTATGTAAATCCGAGACCTCAAAAGCGACTTTGTTGTAACCGAGGTCCTCGATGGATGGCGGTTTTTCAGGCTCCGGCGTGACTGGATTAACGAACTGCCACATCTCCAAAATCATATTGCCGATATCAAACCAAGCAGCTCGGATCATGACGTCGTCGTATCCGGCGACCTCGTCAAATCGAGGGCCTGATGCCCGATTCGTCCGCCGATTGGGCTCGGCATCAAACAAAAGCGAGTAAAATTCAACCAAACGATCGAGATCGGGAGATACCAAGGCTACATGTGAGAACCAAATCGGTCCCTCAAATGGAGCGTGATCGAGGTGCTCGGTTTCGTACATGATGCCGTCATGATCTCTTGCGTAGGCATAATAGACGCCCTGCCCCAACAGATGAACGGGTTGTTGCCCGCGACTAACTGGCGTGGCACCCCCGTCCATCAGACGTTGATAAATATCTTCGGATGTCGGCGACTGATAGCAGACGTGAGTGATACCCGGTCCTTTCACGGGAAGGACGGCAGAAGGCGGAAGGTCAGACCGGTCGTATTCAGAGAGCTTCAAATAGCCATTCGGGAATACCAGTACAGCGCTATTGCTTGGTGCTGAGAATCCCAGATTGCCATTGTCGTGCTGCATCTTCTCGGTCACTGCTTGCAGGCTGATGCCAAGCGCTTCGGTATAAAATTCAATGGAGGCCTGTAGATCGCTGACCGACATACCGACGTGATGGATGCCTATAACGCTTGACCTACACAACTCAGGTTGGTCGCTACTCACAACGTTGTACCCTCACTAATGTATTATTTTTGTGCATTCAAAAGTTCATCGCGCCGCTTTTGGTAGTCGGCAGAGGTGGCCTTATCGCTGCGCTCGAGCTCCTCGGGTACATACCAGTGCAAGCGATCACCGTGGTAGGCGCTCCACACGGCTCGTGCCACTTCGATAGGCGCAATGGTTCTCCTCTCGTCGGTTAGACCTGCATTCAACTTCGGTATCTTTTCGTAGGTGCCGGCCACCTCTCCATCCTTATATCGTGCACCCGCCCATAAAGGGGTATCGATAATGCCCGGCATGACGTCTGCCACACGAACGCCAAATCGCGACAGTTCGACACTCATGGCATGGGTAAACCCCTTTATNGCGTATTTGGTCGCCGTATAAGTGGCCATTCCGGCCGCGCCATAGATCGCGGCCGACGAAGACGTACTGATGCAGAGAGAACCCACCGTGTTCTTTAAATAGGGAATCGACACGTGAAAACCATTGAGAACACCCATTAAATTAATGTCGACCATGTCGCGCGTCTTCTCAAAGGGTACGTCCTCAAAATACCCGCCAATAGCGATGCCCGCGTTGTTGAACATGATGTCTAACCGCCCACCGACTTCCTCACAAAAAGTNCNCAATGCAGACTCAAGTTCGTGCTTATCACGTACATCCGCGCAATANGTCGAGCATCGCTCTTTCAGCTCACTGGACAGNGCGTCCAACGCGNCCTGACTNGTATCGCAGGCACCAATACACCAGCCATGAGCGTGAAAGAGGAGCGCCGTNGCTCTGCCNATGCCACTTCCNGCGCCCGTAATAAAGATGGTCTTTTTCTCCATCGTGCTTATTTTTCCTTATTGTGAGCAGCTTTATGGACCGGTTGACCGNGTNGAGTATGCCATAGAGATTACGCGTATCGTGGCAACTATTAGATATTGTCTCTGATAAAGTGGTGGTCTCATGTCGTTTCATGTAAAACCCGAGTTATGNCCAAAGAAAGACCCGTTAATGCACCCAAGAGGACTCGCTTGAGTCCCGACGCAAGACGTGACCAGATATTGGATGTTGCGAAGNGCCTGGTCGTTGCGCACGGACTGCAATTNTTCTCAATNAAGAAACTAGCGGTTGAAGCCGAGGTGAGTGAACCTCTTCTGTTTCATTACTTTTCNTCGCGAACCGCGCTATTGCAACAGCTTCTTNGCCGCGAATTTACGCGCTTAATCACTGGCTTGAACGTNTCTTTAGATGGCGCCGACACCTTGGATNCNGTGTTGCGTGTTTACGTCTCGATGAATTACGACCAGTGTGTCGAGGAAAGTGTCATTAACCTGCTACTGTCTGAACCAGACATTGCAGAAGCGGTTGAAGACGAAGTATCCGAGAACCGNGAACTGCGAGAGAAGATGCTGATCTCGACCATCGCAGGCAATCTCAACGTCAGTAAAAAGAAAGCGGCAATGCTTGCGCTGATGGCGTCATCGGCATCGCTCTCGGCAGCACGATTTGCACACAAATACGGNATCGATCGCGACGATTCGGTNGAAGCGACCATTANCTTTGTCAAAGCNGGATTCGAGGCGCATAGAACGTGCTNATGCCATTAGTGAGGGGCGCGGACTGACCNTGGAAGANTNCAAGCACGCCTACTTCGAGACGGGAGGCTGCCGCCTTCACTATGTCGACGNAGGAAGTGGTCCGCTTGTCATTCTCTACCACGGTTTCCCGATGTTCTGGTTCTCGTTTTACCCGCAAATCGAAGCACTCAAATCACGATTTAGAGTCGTGGCTATTGACGGGCTGGGCGTTAATTTAAGCTCCAANCCTCAAAACNTCGAACTCTACAAACTGGAAAACCTCGCACGGCAGATCGATGAGCTCGCACGACACCTTCAGGGCGATGAGCCCTTTCGCCTGGTGGGGCACGATTGGGGCGGCGCACTAGCCTGGGCCTATGCCCAACAATACCCCCATCGATTGCACAAAGTTGTCGCCATTAACGCGCCTCCCGCCAACCAGCTCATCGAACTCCTGGCCTCTAACGTCGAGCAGCAAAAACGCTCACATTACATGTGGGCAATGAGAGAGGGTGATCTCCACACATCAATGACAGAAAACGGGGCGGCACGAGTCTGGGAACGGGCATACGCACCGTTTAGAGGCCGACCCCACTACACCAAAGAACATGACGAAATCATGCGNATAGGCGTNGCCCAACCAGGTGCCATTGATGGNGGTATCAATTGGTATCGGGCCAATATTCCGCCCCTAGGTAGCATTACCGATGCTGACTTCTGGCCGTCGAGAGATGCGAAGACAGATGTGCCCGCATTGCTGATCTGGGGTGAGAAGGATCAAACCTTTATTCCCCAGTTCATCGATGACCTACACCGCTACGCAACGCAACTGTCGGTTGAAATTCTGCCAGGCGTCGGGCACACACCCATGCTGGAAGTGCCTGAGATCACGAACAAGACGTTAAGCGATTTTCTATGCGCCTGAACATCATGAGAATCAAGGTGGTTTCCTCTGTTTAGGATCCGCTCTGGGCAGCCGCCTGTTTCATCGCCTCTGCCACCATACGTTGCTCTGAACCATCAAGGCGCGCTTNAAGACCGCGATCCATTTCAGCTATNACGCGCGCTGCATGCTCATTCTGTTGTATCCGACCCCAATAAGCNTCGGTTTTCACNAGTCCCAAAACGGGATTACTGATACCCAGTCGAGGCANNGTCCGGTCNCACATATAGAGCGCGGGAACTAGACTGCAGTCTGCGCGAGTGAGTTCANTGCCTCCGGCGGCANATCCATCGGNCGTAAGATATTCTTCCAGAGCNGTCACACCGCGTACGACTTGAGCGGTCAGTAGATCAATGATCGCTTGATTAGGCTCTGGCACCCGCATTTGACCAAGCGCCAGNAAAATATTGTCCATCAGATAAGTGTCTGCGATTCGGCTCAATACTCGAATATTCGCNCGCTCCATAGGCGTGTTACCGACGAGTGACTGCTGCGGGTACAACTCGTCAATATACTCAGCGATTACCTCTGACTCAGGAATAAGACCCTCGTCGGTTTTCAAAATAGGAATTCGCCCTATAGGAGATACCTCTTTCAGCTTCCCGGAGAAAAATTGAACCACCGGCAACTCGAAGCTAAAGTCATCGTTAACCCCCATAGCGTAAATTTGCATGCGCACTTTTGCGCTGTAGGGACTTAAATCACCGCTGTAAAGTATCATTGCTACACTCATCCTTTTTATAGTAAATCTATAATAGCAGAGGAAACGCACTCGAGTGAGTGTTTAAGGAGCCATTTGAAACGGTTAGCCATCATTTTAGGGTACTGCGTTGGCACTGCGTTTTTGCTCGGAGGCACAGGGTTTGTNGTCGGATTNTTCGGACCGCTACTGATCGGATTACTGATCGGCTCCGAACCCAATCAAGGCCCGTTATGGGGAATATTTATTTTGGGACCGGGTGGAGTGATTCTAGGGGCGTTCGTTGGTGCCGTTATCGGCTTTAAGAAAACCCGAAACAGGTGAAGATAGTCTACTCCCGTACCTAACAGCTCAAGCCAATCGATTTTTATTCAGGTGCGAGAATCCTGGTCAGATGTTCTATCTGAAACNAAGAAAAAAGGGACCGCTGGGTCCCTTTCTTNTGATGGCGGAGAAGGAGGGATTCGAACCCTCGATACGCGATTAACGTATACTCCCTTAGCAGGGGAGCGCCTTCAGCCACTCGGCCACTTCTCCGTATTCGTTCCGCGCCTGCACNCCTGACTGACGTCGTTTNAACGCCATTCAGNCCTCGCTNCGCGGTGCGCGAGAATATCACAACCTCAGGGCCTTGCGAACTCGAGAGCACAAAAATTCCTCGNTCTTTCCGANTNTACCAAGCGTCAAAAAAGCCTAGCCTGATCGGTAATACGGCCGGTCTCCGGCAATGGTCACTCGCTCCATTTTACGAACCTGCGGGAAATAGTCGGAGCTGGCAAAATGCTGACAGGCACGATTATCCCAGAACGCCAACGAGCCCACCTTCCACCTAAATCGGCATTGAAGCTCGGGGTTGCTTGCGGTCCGATATAGGGCTTGTAGTANCTCCCTACCTTCGTCTTCATCCATATCTTTGATATGACTGGTGAAGGCGTTGTTCACATAAAGCACATTAGCGCCCGTNTCGGGGTGCGTTCGAACGATGGGATGCTCCATGACCGGATACGTCTCGCGCAATTCTTCTGTCGTCTTATTCAGCCGCCCGGCAAACACCCTGGCAATATCATGAACCGCAATTTTGCCCGCAATTTTATCTTTCAGGCTGTCCGATAAGCGCTCATAGGCCTCTACCATATTGGCGAATAGCGTATCGCCACCCACCGCCGGCACCTCCACAGCTTTTAAGATAGACCCTAAGGACGGTTTCTCNCGCCACGTGACATCTGAATGCCACATATTTTCCCGACCTTTAGANTCAGGGCCGTGCGCAATGTGCAGNACTTCCGGATTATCTTGCCCTTGCGGTGTTGCCGGGTGAATCTCCAGTTCGCCAAACTGCCTGGCAAAGTAAATATGCTCCTGCTGAGTNAGCGTCTGATCGCGAAAAAAAACGACTTGGTGCGTAAGCAAAGCGGCTCGAATTTCAGCCACCTGTTGTTCAGTCACTGATCTTAGATCAACGCCCGTAATTTCAGCGCCGATAAAAGGGGTTAATGGTTCTATNGCTAGTACAGAGGTCAAGCGCTCCTCCTCCACTGACTCTTATTATTGCTTTGATGACCAGACTATCGAAGGGATCAATGTCTGTAAATCCACCGACCCTTGTCGGTGCAGCTGGCCGCCAGGAACGACAGTACGGATCCGGCTGGCTCAGATCAACTAGCGTTGTTGGTCGTCNTTGTCTGCCTGTGGATTTGATGTCGCATCGTCTTTGTGCGCGAGCTCTTCACGGTGAACTGACACATCGCGGGGCGCATTAACCCCGATACGGACTTGATTGCCTTTCACGCCCAGAATGGTGACAGTCACGTTGTCACCAATGACGAGTGACTCGTTAACACGCCGTGTAAGGATTAGCATCGTCAACTTCCCTGTTAATNANACACAGGGACAGACTACANCTCAGCCCGTTGCTTCTCCAGCCTGTGGTTGATCGAGTTCAAAGGCAGAATGTAGCGTGCGAACCGCCAGTTCCAAGAACTTCTCCTCGATAATGACCGAGATCTTGATTTCAGAGGTACTGATCATCTGAATATTGACACCAACCTNGGCCAGGGCCTTAAACATATTNGCCGCCACACCNGCGTGAGATCGCATACCAACCCCTACCACAGATACTTTGGCAATCTTGCTATCAGACCGCCACTCAAGCGCGCCAAGCTCAGCGATNTGGGATTCACAAATAGCTTCGGCTTNCTCTAGATCGTTGCGCGAGACAGTAAACGTGAAGTCCGTCCTTCCTTCATCACCGACGTTCTGAAGAATAACGTCAACCTCGATATTCGCGTCGCCAATGGGCCCGAGTATCTGATAAGCGATACCGGGGGTATCAGGGACACCAATGACCGTTAGCTTTGCCTCATCGCGGTTAAACGCGATGCCGGCAATGGTTGGAGCTTCCATGGGATCGTCCTCATCCATTTTTATAAGGGTTCCTGGACCCTCTTTGAAACTACTGAGCACCCGCAATGGCACCTGGTACTTACCAGCAAATTCGACAGACCTGAGCTGCAATACCTTTGAGCCCATGCTNGCCATTTCCAGCATCTCTTCAAACGTTATGCTCTCCAGTCGTCGAGCACCATCCACAATTCTGGGATCGGTCGTGTAAACGCCATCCACATCGGTGTAAATCTGACATTCGTCGGCGTTGACGGCCACTGCCAAGGCTACAGCCGANGTATCGGACCCGCCGCGTCCTAACGTCGTAATCTCGCCATTTTCATCAACGCCTTGAAATCCTGCGACAACGACCACGCGGCCTTGATCAAGCTCGNTTCGTAGNCGTCGATCATCAATNCTTTGAATGCGNGCCTTGCTGTGGAAACTATCNGTGCGAATCGCAACCTGACTGCCCTTCAACGAGAGCGCGTCTATACCCCGCTTATGCAGTGCCATGGCGAGCAGCGCCATGGAGACCTGCTCACCGGTCGANACCAATACGTCAAGTTCGCGTGGGCTGGGGTTGGGTGTCAACTCTCGCGCCAATCCCAAAAGACGATTGGTTTCACCTGACATAGCCGAGACGACGATGATCAGTTGATCACCGGCTGAGTGGTGCCGCGCGATGCGCTCAGCGACGGCCTCTATTCGCTCNACCGAGCCAACAGAGGTGCCCCCGTATTTTTGCACGATCAGTGCCATAAGCAGTCTGGTCTATGGTGAAAAGTCGCGTATTAAACACGTTTTGACCANTCACATAAAGGCGAAAAAGCCCCATGAGGGCTTTATCACGACAGCCTGCAGCTTAAATCAGCTGGTTAGCCACCCAGCTNGGCAAATCAGAAAGTGCTGGTTTCAAGGCGGNGACATCGACGCCCCCACCTTGGGCCATATCGGGNCTACCCCCACCCTTACCACCAACGCGACCCGCAAACTCTCGCATGAGATCACCGGCTTTAACACGGTTGGTTAAATCTGCTGTTACGCCGGCAACCAGCGATATCTTATCGCCATCCACTGCAGCCAGCAGCACAACACCGGAGCCCAGCTTGTTCTTACAGTGATCGAGTGTCTGACGGAGGGTAGACGCATCAGCACCATCAACTACCGTTGCCAACACCTTGATGCCGGCCACGTCTTGCGCATCGGCAGTCAAATCGGCGCCAGCACCCGTTGCTAGCTTTTGCTTTAATTGGGTGACTTGCTTTTCGAGTTCGCGAAGTTCCTTACGAAGACTCAGAACTTTGTCGGCTGCAGTTGCAGGCGAACCTTTCACTACCTCACAAATCTCTGCCAGCGCACTGTCNGCNCTCGCTATGTCCTGAAGTGCTCCCACACCGGTAACCGCTTCNATTCGCCGAACACCCGCCGCAACGCCGCCTTCACTCACGACTCTGAACACCCCGATATCACCGGTGCGNTCGACATGCGTACCGCCACAGAGTTCAACCGAGAANCGATTGGNCCCCATAGTCAGTACGCGGACTTCATCGCCATATTTCTCACCAAAGAGNGCGGTGGCCCCTGCCTCAATCGCCGCGTCCATACCCATCTCTTGAGTGAGCACTTCCGAGTTGCCTCGCACTTGATCATTGACGATATCGGCGACCTGNGACAACTGCTCAGCAGTCACGGCCTCGCTATGGGAAAAATCAAACCGCAGCTTNTCAGCATCAACCAACGAGCCTTTCTGCTGNACATGCTCACCGAGCACTTGCCTCAGTGCCTCGTGCATAAGGTGNGTTGCAGAGTGGTTCGCTTTAATCCGAGTCCGAAGTGATTGATCGATGCTTGCTAAAACAGCGTCGCCTGANGTCACGGANCCACTGACNACCACGGTGTGATGCAAATGATGTCCTTGCGCCTTGGTGGTATCTCGCACCTCGAGCTTGGCCGTTTCAGTGATGAGGTAGCCCGTGTCACCTATCTGACCNCCGCTCTCCCCATAAAAGGGTGTCCGGTCCAGGACGACGACAATTTCGTCCCCNTCGTCAGCGCGCTCACAGGACTGCCCGTCCTTGAAAAGGCCCCGCACGGTTGCTTCCGCCTGNACNTCGCTATACCCCAGAAAGTCGGTTTCACCGTCCACATTAATCACGTTGTTGTAATCGACTTGGAATGCTCCGCTNTCNTGTGATCGTTTACGCTGCGCCTNCATGGCGGCTTCGTAACCCTCTATATCGAGCTCAAGGNCCCGCTCTCTCGCGATATCATTGGTCAGATCGACAGGGAAGCCATACGTGTCGTACAAGCGGAAAACGACATCGCCCGGAATGTGGTCACCGCTNAGCGACGCNAGAGCGTCTTCCAAGATATCCATACCTTTATCNANGGTACGAGCGAANTGCTCTTCCTCGGAGGCAAGCGCNTTGATTATGGCCGCTTCCTGAGCGACCAACTCGGGGTAGGCCTCGCCCATTTCCCTCACAAGTGCGGGCACCAGCGCGGCGAAGAAGGGTTCANTAGCNCCNAGCTTGTTACCGTGACGGATGGCGCGACGTAANATACGNCGCAGGACATACCCCCGACCCTCGTTNCTAGGNAGCACACCGTCGGAAATCAAGAACGCGCAGGACCTCAAGTGATCAGCCACAACCCNCAGCGATGTGTGNGAGNGATCTTCAACGCTTAAGATCTCGGCTGCCGCGGCAATCAGCGCCTTAAAAAGATCAATNTCATAGTTGTTATGAACACCCTGTAGGACGGCAGAAATTCGCTCGAGCCCCATACCGGTATCGACCGAAGGCGCAGGCAGCGGATGTAACTCTCCCGCACTGTCCCGGTTGAATTGCATGAAAACCAAATTCCAGATTTCTATGTAACGATCCAAATCGTCGTCAGGTGAGCCCGGCGGCCCCCCCGGAACGTCGGGGCCATGATCGTAGAAAATTTCCGATGAGGGTCCGCATGGACCGGTATCGCCCATTTGCCAAAAGTTATCTTCGTCCAGTCGCGACAGGCGATTGGGGTCAACACCAATTTCGTCAATCCAGATGTTTGCCGCTTCATCGTCCGACACGTGTACCGTGACCCAAAGCTTATCTTTGGGCAATTTCAACTCTTCGGTTAGAAACGTCCACGCAAACTGAATGGCTTCACGTTTGAAGTAGTCTCCGAAACTGAAATTACCCAACATCTCGAAAAAGGTGTGGTGCCGTGCTGTATAGCCCACATTCTCGAGATCGTTATGCTTACCACCAGCTCTCACACACCGCTGACTTGATGCGGCACGGTTGTAGTCACGTGGCTCGAGCCCCAAAAACGTGTCTTTAAACTGGTTCATACCCGCGTTGGTGAATAGAAGGGTTGGGTCGTCGTGCGGAACTAGCGAGCTTGACGCAACACGTGTGTGCCCCTGGCCCTCAAAATACGACAGAAAGGCTTCTCGAATTTCAGCAGTCTTCATGCGTGGATCTCAAAAAAGTTAGAAGTGGGAGGTGGTCTACTGAGCCAAACCAGTAGCAAGCTCACCCTCTTTCATATCTCGACCAGCGAGAATATGTAAGTGCAAATGGAACACTGTCTGGCCACCACCTGCGCCGTTGTTAATGACGAGTCTGAACGCATCAGCCACACCCAATTGGTCTGCAATCTTACCAGCGACAACCAACAAATGACCGAGTAAAGCTTGATCCTCCTCGCTCGCCATACTGAGCATGGCGATGGGTTTGCGAGGAATGATGAGCACGTGGGTAGGCGCCTGCGGATAAAGATCCTTGATCACGACACACTGGTCATCCTCGTACAGGAAGTCTGTCGGTATTTCGCCGCGGGTAATTTTTCCAAATATCGTGTCTTCCACGCGATCTACCCCAGCTTCTCATCAGCCGTGAGCTGTCGTGCCTCACCCTCAAGCAACACCGGAATACCGTCCCGCACGGGATAGGCAAGACCACTGGCTTTGCAAACCAGTTCTTGTTTCGCCTCGTCGTAGTCCAAGGGGGCCTTGGTCACTGGGCATACCAAAATTTGCAGCAATTTTTTATCGAGCACGGGTATCTCCTCATCCGGCTAGTAAGTATACGCGCTAATACCCCTCAGGGCATCGGCGGCACCAGTAACTGAGGGTCGATTCGCTGATTAAACCAACTCATCCTCCAATCGAGATGCGGCCCTGTCGCTCGACCCGTCGCACCGATGGCCCCTATCAAGTCACCCACCTCCAGAACATCCCCAACGGCAACATCAATACGGCTCATATGCAGGAAAGAAGAACTCAAGCCATATCCATGATCCAGTATGACGGTACCGCCGCTATAGAAAAGATCGGGCTCAGCTAATGTCACCAGACCGGGCCCTGGCGAATAAATTGGCGTCCCAGTCGGTCGCGCAATATCCACACCGTAGTGTGGGTTGCCCGGATTGCCATTGTAAAAACGCTGACTGCCATAGACGCCACTGATGCGGCCCGTGGCTGGCCACGAAAGCCCCTTTCTCACGGCCCGCAAAAAACCGGGGGTTTCTATTCTTTTTGCTTTCGCCGCTCTGACTTTTTCCCGTTCACGTCGAATGCGCTCTAACTGCTCTGCCGGCGGAGTCACCGTTCGTTGTGGGACACCTTCCACCCGTGAAATACGATATTCGCGAGTCGCTATATTCAGCGAACAAACCAAGTTTTCTCCGACGGTAAGATCCATTTCGTTCGGCGCATTCCGGCCCAAACCAATAACGAAGCTCCCGTCGGGCAATACAGGCACGTCGATGTCTGCAAATCTTACCGACGTCCCCGGCGTGATCTCGCCCCACAGCAATCCGCCAGGCCTAAACTCCCCCTCAAGCTCAGGACAAATGGCGTCGCTCGATCGGGCCACATCTGACGCAAATGCGGTGAATACAAAAATGAGTGTCGCTAGTCTCATGCTAAAGTTCCGAAAATCGTTGGGTTAATGGTGTCTCAGTGATCAATCCGAATCCAGCGTTGTTACGTTTTCGCTTATAACTAGGTCTAGCCAAAGAGACATTTGATGTCACGATACCGTTCGCCAAGAGCTAAGGGGTCTCCCTATATTACGCCCGAGGGCGCGGAGCGGCTGCGCGATGAATTGAACACGCTTTGGAAGATCGAAAGACC
>NHDB01000051.1 GCA_002167945.1 Flavobacteriaceae bacterium TMED48
AAGTAAGGCTGAAGGGTCGGGTTCTTTGCCTCTAAATTTTTTATACAAGGTCATCGGGTGGATCGTCCCCCCTTTGGAGAGGATATTGTCTAGAAAAGAAGCCGCTGTTTTAGAATCAAAAATCCCATTTTCTAAAAACAATTCAAAAGCATCTGCATCTAAGACTTCAGCCCATTTATAGCTGTAATACCCCGCAGCATATCCTCCCTGAAAAATATGAGAAAATGCTGTACTCATACAGTTTTCGGGAGTATCCTTAGTGAATTGTAAATCGGCAATTTGTTCTTTTTCGTGTGCTTTGATATTTTGAATTTGATCAGCATTTTGATCGTGGTATGACAAGTCTAAATAGCCAAAACTTAACTGCCTAAGGGTTTGAAGTCCTTGTTGAAAATGAGCTACTTTTTTTATTTTCTCGATTAGCTCGTTTGGAATTACTTCCCCTGTTTGATAATGTTTAGCATACAAGGCAAGGGCTTCAGCTTGGTAGCACCAATTTTCCATAATCTGGGAAGGTAGCTCTACAAAATCCCAAAAGACATTTGTACCGCTTAATGAACTGTAAGTAGTATCTGCCAACATACCGTGCAATGCATGTCCAAACTCGTGGAAAAGGGTTGTGACCTCTTGAAAGGTAAGCAATGAAGGTTTGTTTTGTGTTGGTTTAGAAAAATTACAGACTATGGAAATATGAGGTCTTTGTGTTGCATTTTGTGAGCGATAACTTGTCATCCAAGCCCCATTTCTTTTGCCTGGACGCGGGAAAAAGTCGGCGTACAGCAGGGCATGAAAAGCCCCATTTTTATGTACTTCATAGACCTTTACATCAGGATGATAGGTATCGATCTCCTTGTTTTCTAAGAGCTCTATCCCATAGAGTTTACCTACAATATCAAACAATCCTTTCAATACATTTTCAAGAGGGAAATAGGGTTTGAGTTCTTGTTCATCCAAATACAAAGTTGCTTGTTTTAGCTTTTCTGAAACAAAAGCGGTGTCCCATTTTTCAAGGTCTTTTAAATCTAAATGTTGGGCTGCAAAAGCTTGCATGGTTTCCCATTCTTTTGTTGCTGCAGGCTTGGCTTTTTCTGTAAGTTTGTCTAAAAATGTTTTGACATTTACTTCAGATTGCGCCATACGTTCCTCCAACACAAAGGCCGCATGCGACTGGTAGCCTAGCAACTTTGCGCGTTCTTTTCTAAGCTGAATTATTTTTAAGATAACCTCACTGTTGTTTTGAGGGTTTTCTTGGTATCCTCTTTGGCCAAAAGCAATGCTAAATTGTTTTCTCAACGCTCTATTTTCCGCATAAGTCATAAAAGGAACATAGCTAGGGTAATCTAAAGTGAAGACCCAACCTTTTTTAGCTCTATTTTTTGCTTCTTCTGCTGCCATTTCGATTACCGCTGCGGGCAATCCTTTTAGATCTTCCTTCTGTTCGATATGAAGTTCAAATGCTTGCGTATCTGCCAATACATGTTCTCCAAAGGTCAAGCTGAGTTTAGAAAGCTCAGTGTCTATTTGACGAAGTTTCTCTTTAGATGCTAAGGGAAGATTAGCGCCATTTCTCACAAAACTTTTATACTCTTTTTCAAGAAGGGTAATTTGTTCCTGAGTAAGTTCAGATCGATCTTCATTTTGGTAAACGGCCTCAATTCTCTTAAAGAGTTTTTCATTGAGTCGTAAGTCGTTTTGAAACTGAGTTAAAAGTGGTGAGGCTTGTTGAGTAGTNTGCTGNAATTCATNACTAGTNTCTGCGCTGTTAAGATTGAAAAGTAAGGAACTATTTCTTCCGATAAGTTTCCCNCATTTTTCAAGTTGCTCTAAAGTATTTTTAAAAGTGGNAGNTTCTTTTTGATTTGCAATGATATCGATTTCTTGAAGGGCAACATCAATAGCCTTTTTNATTGCTGGGATGTAGTGTTCAATNTTAATANTTGAGAATGGAGCAGATTCAAAAGGGGTNTTAAACTCTGATAAAAGCGGGTTGTTCAAGATTTTATTTTTTTAAGTTTTTACTACTATCCAATACTTTTTTCTTCAGTCCTTCTTTGTATTGAANGACTTTATTGAGTANNTCTGGATTTTGACTTCCGATGATTTGTGCCGCCAATATTCCTGCATTTTTAGCTCCNTTTAAAGCAACAGTAGCNACAGGAACTCCTCCAGGCATTTGNAAGATGGACAAGACTGANTCCCAGCCATCTATGGAATTNCTTGATTTTATTGGAACTCCAATGACTGGGAGTGGAGTTAAAGATGCAATCATCCCAGGGAGGTGAGCTGCTCCTCCTGCACCGGCAATAATCACTTTGATCCCTCTATGANGTGCATTAGAACCGTAGTCTGTCATCTTATCTGGAGTTCGATGGGCAGAAACGATATCTACNTCAGTTTCAATTTGAAATTCCTTTAAAATTGAGATCGCTTCTTCCATAACGGNTAGGTCTGATTNGCTTCCCATAATAATTCCTACTTGTGCCATATTATTTTGATATTACTTCAATGGTTTCTTTTACTTGTTCTGCAATTNGACGTGCAGTTTCTAAACTTTTATTTACAATGGTAATATGTCCCATTTTTCGAAAGGGACGTGTTTCCTTTTTTCCATAAATATGAGGGCAAACCCCTTCAATAGCTAATATATNCTCCATATTTTTATAGTGAACTGGNCCCTGATGTTCCGCCGCTCCGACCAGATTGACCATTACACCAGAAACTTTATTTTCTGNGTNGCCTAAGGGCAAGTCCAGTAAAGCTCTTATGTGTTGCTCAAATTGAGAGGTGTAAGAGGCCTCTATGCTGTAGTGTCCACTATTGTGTGGCCTTGGGGCTACTTCATTTACCCAGATCTCTCCCTCTTTAGTTAAAAATAATTCNACAGCTAANAGTCCAACGTGTTGGTAGGCAGTGGAAACTTTNNGGGCAACTTCCTGAGCCTTTCGCTCAATGGAANTAGAAATACGGGCTGGGCTAAGAACGTATTCTACCTGATTGGCCGTGGGNTGAAATTCCATTTCTACACTTGGATAGCTTACCGTTTCNCCACTGACACTTCTGCATACTATAACCCCAATTTCCTTATCAATATTGACCAAGTCCTCGGCCATACAGCCTCCCTCGTTTACCGTTTCTAAATCTTGGTTTGACCGAATGATTTTAACTCCATAACCGTCATATCCCATGGATTCAGATTTCCANACAAAGGGAAAGGAAACCAACCCCCTTACCACCGCATCTTTTAAGGCTTCTTTGGAGTTATANAATTGAAAAGGTGAGGTAGGAATATTATTTTGCTTGTAGAATTCCTTTTGGCGGCATTTGTTTTGTATGGTTNTAATGACAGNGGCCTGTGGATAAACTTGAACTCCTCCTTTTTCAAGATCNGCNAGTGCATCAGNATTGACATTTTCGATTTCAATGGTAAGGATGTCGACTTCTTTTCCAAAATNCATAACGGTTTGGTANTCCATTAAGTCCCCCTGAGTAAAGCGGTTACATCCGATACGTGAAGGAGCATGTTCACTAGGATCCATGACATGGGTCTGAATATCCCACTGGCGTGTCGTACTGAGAAGCATTTTGCCCAGTTGACCGCCTCCTAAGATTCCGATCGTTTTAGTAGTGGAGAAAAATCCCATCATATNCTTTTGGCAAAAATACGCATAAGTTTTTTGGAATGGAAAAAAGCAATCTAAAATGGGTATCTTTGGGCAAATATTTTTTTATGATAAACCTTGTTTTATTTGGCAAGCCTGGNGCTGGAAAAGGAACACAAGCTTCATTTCTAAAAGNNCANTACAATTTGNTNCANATNTCAACTGGAGACCTTTTTCGCAATAATATCAAAAACGAAACCCCTTTGGGTGTTTTGGCAAAGTCCTATATGGATCAGGGAGATTTAGTTCCTGATCAGGTTACTATCGATATGTTAGAGGCTGAGGTCGATCAAAATCCGCAAGCCAAGGGATTTATATTTGATGGATTTCCACGAACTGAGGCACAAGCAGGGGCACTGGATGCGTTCTTAAAGGACAAGCAAATGGAAATTTCGGCTACCATAGCATTAGAAGCTGCCGATGATATTTTGGTTGAGCGGTTGTTAGAACGNGGGAAAAGCAGTGGAAGAACGGACGATCAAGACGAAAGTAAAATCCGCAATCGTTTTGAGGAGTACAATCAAAAAACAGCTCCATTAAGAGATTATTACACCAAACAAAATAAATTTCACAGCGTGAATGGTATTGGCTCTNTAGAAGAAATTACCCAGCGCTTGACACAACTGATNAACAGCCTTTAATAATTCATGACNGAAGGNAACTTTGTCGATTATGTAAAATTGCATGTAAGCTCCGGCAANGGAGGTAAAGGCTCTATTCATCTTCATCGAGAGAAATTCATCACCAAGGGTGGTCCGGACGGAGGCGATGGAGGTCGAGGAGGCCATGTAATTATTCGGGCAAACGAACAGCTATGGACACTTTACTCCTTTAAGTTTAAACGNCACTTTGCAGCNGGCCACGGAGGTGACGGCAGTAAAAATCGAAGTAGCGGAGCACAGGGAGAAGATTTGTACATCGACGTACCTGTAGGAACCGTTGTTCGNAATTCAGAGACCAACGAAGTTTTGTTTGAAATTACGACAGCCGGGCAAGAAGAAATCCTTGCAGAAGGGGGTTTAGGTGGTCGAGGAAATTGGCATTTTAAATCAGCAACCCGCCAAACACCCCGCTACGCTCAGCCTGGCAGAGATGGGGTTGAGGTTCCCATTACTTTAGAGTTAAAAGTCTTGGCGGATGTGGGCCTCGTAGGCTTTCCCAATGCTGGGAAATCTACTTTACTTTCTGCCCTGACCGCAGCCAAACCCAAAATAGCCGATTATGAATTCACTACCCTAAAACCAAATCTGGGAATAGTGGAGTACAGAGATTACAGGTCCTTTGTGATGGCGGATATTCCTGGAATAATTGAAGGTGCAGCGGAGGGAAAAGGCTTGGGNCATTATTTCCTAAGGCATATAGAACGAAATTCTATTTTGCTCTATTTGATACCAGCAGATACTCCAGATGTNAAAAAAGCTTTTGATATTTTGCAGAAAGAGTTGATCAAATACAATCCAGAATTATTGGATAAAGGCTATATGGTGGTTCTTTCAAAAGCCGATTTATTGGATGAGGAATTGTTGGCTGAATACACCGAGGAAATGAAATCAACTTTTAAAGAAATACCGCATTTGATTATCTCAAGTGCAACCCAATTTCATTTAACTGAGCTCAAAGACATGCTCTGGAACCAACTGAATCCTCAAAAGGTATGATGCGACTTCATTTTATTGCAATTGGGGGGAGCGCGATGCACAGTTTAGCCCTGGGCATGCTTGAATTAGGACACCGAGTTACAGGGAGCGACGACGTGATTTTTGAACCCTCAAAATCAAAGCTACAAGCCGCTGGAATACTGCCCGAGACTGAGGGATGGTTTCCTGAAAAAATAACGGAGGATTTAGATGTTGTAGTATTGGGAATGCATGCTAAAAAAAACAATATNGAGTTACTCCGCGCCCAAGAGTTAAACTTAAATATCCAATCTTATCCAGAGTTTTTAGCCTTACTTACCGAGAATAAAACACGCGTCGTTGTTGCTGGTAGTCATGGAAAAACAACCATTACAGCCATGGTGTTACATACCTTAAAATATCACGATATCGATACCGACTACATGGTTGGAGCACCAGTTTCTGAGGATTCAAAAACCTTATCCATTACAGACGATAATGATTTTGTTTTACTTGAAGGGGATGAATATTTGTCTTCAGCCATTGATCCTCAGCCCAAATTTTTGTGGTATACACCTGAAATTGCACTCATTAGTGGAATTGCTTGGGATCACGTCAACGTTTTTCCCACTTTTGAAAATTATTGCTCCCAGTTTGAGTTGTTTATAAACTCTATACAGGTGGGAGGTGTTTTGATGTATAACGAGGAGGATGAAGTGCTTAAGAAGTTGGTGGAATCCAACACACATCCCATCAAAAAAATAGGGTATCGAACACCAGAATATTTCATTGATGATGGAATTACTTTTCTTGAAACAGAAGAAGGGAGCCTTCCGTTAGCTGTATTTGGTATTCACAACCTTCAAAATTTAGTAGCTGCACAGTGGATAGCTCAACTAATGGGATTAGACAGTTCTGATTTTTTTGAGGCTATTCCAAGTTTTAAAGGAGCAGCAAAACGTTTGGAGCTACTAGCTAGAGGGGCTAAAAGTTCCTTATTTAAAGATTTTGCTCATGCACCAAGTAAAGTAAAAGCAAGCAGTAAGGCAGTTAGCGACCAGTTTAAGGGGAAAAATATTATCGTGTGTTTGGAGTTGCACACCTACAGCAGTCTTGATCCTGAGTTTATTAAACAGTATGCCCATAGTTTAGAGTCGGCAGACGAGGCAATTATTTTTTACGATCCTGAAGCATTAAAAATTAAAAACAGAGTGCCGATTCCCCCAGAGGTCATAGTGCAATCTTTTGCCCATAAAAATTTGCGAGTGTTTACAGATGCTATTGAACTGAAAGACATGCTGCTAGCAAAAGACTACGATGAAGCTGTTTTAGTAATGATGAGTTCTGGAAATTTTGGAGGCATGGATTGGTCAGCGCTTCAACAGCGCTTTTTGTAGGGACTTTTATTTCTTGTATAAAAATTATAATTTGGTAGGGTATAGTTTGCCCCATGTCACAGTCGTCTAAAAAATCACCATTAAGGATTGGGATGCTTCAGATCGCCAAAGAGAGAAACTTCATCAGCACGGGGCGTCCTATTTGAGTAATGCAGAACTGTTCGCAATTTTAATTGGCAGCGGTAGTTCTAAAGAAAGTGCGGTTGATTTGATGAAAAGAGTTTTACAAAGTGTGGATAACAACTTGCTCAAATTACATAAAATACCTTTGGAATATCTGATAAAATTCAATGGTATTGGAAAGGCGAAGGCAGTTAAATTGAAGGCGGCTTTGGAGTTGAGTAAAAGGGTAGATCAACATCAAAAAGACAAATCTCCAGTACTGAACTACAGTAAGCTAGTATACGAACAAATCCGTCATGAACTCAGCTTACTTGATCACGAAGAGTTTTGGGTACTTTACCTCAATCAATCCTCCAAATTATTGGAAAAATTCAGACTCAGTCAAGGGGGTATTACTCAAACGGTAGTAGACATTCGTCTGGCTTTAAAGCGTGCCTTTGAAGTAGGTGCTACCGCCCTAATTTTAGTTCATAACCATCCCTCAGGGAATTTAAAACCAAGTGAACACTATAAAGAATTGACTCGAAAGTTCAAAAAAGCTGCAAGCTATGTTGATCTGAAGGTGTTGGATCATTTGATTGTTTCAGAAAAAGGCTACTTTAGCTTTGCTGACGAAGAAATCATTTAAATGCTACTGGTTTATACACACAAAATTACTCCAAGAGTAAGCTATATTTTTAAACATGTTTTTGAAAATATGTTGGAGTTAGCGGTCAGTTTTACCTCTTCAATTGAAGTTTTTGTTGCCCACTCAGGGCCCAAGATGAGTTATACAAACAAACCTTTAGGAGACGAGTTTTTTATCGCGTCCCACTCGTTGCTATTTGAACGTGGGATTCTTGACCACGAACCCTCAGTTGAAGACTGGGAGGGTATACCAGCTTTTTTTAAAACGACTAATGCAAATGCTGTTCCCTATGATATTTTTGCGGCTAGTTTTTATCTGTTGTCTCGCTATGAGGAACTCACCCCCCATATTAAGACGGAAACCGGNTTGTTTGATCCTGTCGAAAGCCTAGCGGCACAACACGGCTTTCTAGAACTCCCATTAGTCGATCTTTGGGTACACAAGTTACATGTAATTATGAGTGGACACTTTGAAGAAATTGAAGCTTATAAACTCAAAAAATCCCAAAAGGAAATTATTATTGATGTACCCCTGGCTTTTAAATACCGTAATCGTTCTGTTTTGGTCGTAGTGGAAACATTTTTAAAGTCGGTCTGGGCCTTTAATTTATTAAAAATCATCAATCAACTGGCAGTACTTTTTAGATTAGAAGACGATCCTTACGACAGTTTTTCTTTTTGGGATAAATGGTTTGAAAATTCGTCCATCACTCCCAAGGTTTTTTTCCTTTATGCCAACAGTTCAGCTTATGAATCCAGTGTGTCGACCTTCAATAGAAGATTACAATTGAGAATAAAAAAAGTAAGTGATGATTATTCTTTGGGACTCTTACTCTCAGTTGAATCCCAACTAAAACCTGAAATAGGATTGGAGCGTGAAAAAAAGGATTTCCAAGGGCTAACCCACAGACAGGTTAAAATGAGTCGTATTCCAATAAGTTTTAGGCAACTTTCTGAGGTCTATGCGGACTTAGTAGATTTTGAGTTTTCGGAGGATTACAGTATGGGTTATTCAGATAAAATTGGATTTCGAGCCAGTACTGCAACCCCCTTTTATTTTTACGATCTTACGAATGAGTTTCAGCTGCCTTTAAAAATCTATCCAGTTATGGCTAATGAGACGGCCTTATACCAAGTGAAAAACAACAAAGTGTTTGACCATTTGGAGAAGATATATAAAAACTTACCCCTATCTTGTAGTCGACTAACACTGGCTATTAGTAATGGGTTCTTGCATTCAAAAAAGCAGCACTTATCCTTACAAAAAGCTTTTAAAGACTATATTAAGTGATAGAGTTTAAAGATGCCTTAACTGATATTTTTTTTGATTTGGATCATACACTCTGGGATTTTGAAAAAAACTCATTGCTCACCTTTGAAAAAATTTTTGGAGAAATGAAACTCAAGGCTGACTTAGATCAATTTATTTTTCATTACAATCCAATCAACCACCGCTATTGGAAAGCCTACAGAGAGAATCGTATCACCCAAGAAGAATTGAGACACAACCGCCTTCTAGATAGCTTTAATCAAATTAATTATCAAACTACCACAAGTCAAATCGATGAGATTTCAGAAGCGTATATTGCATATTTGAGTACCTTTCCACACTTGTTTAAGGGTACTATTCCCTTGCTTAATAAGTTAAAGTCCAAATATAAATTACACATCATCACCAATGGATTTGAACAAGTACAGCACTTTAAGATTAAAAACTCGGGTTTGGATTCGTACTTTGATTTTGTCTTTACTGCAGAACAGCTGGGTTACAAAAAACCTCATCCTCAAATTTTTATTCAGGCCCTGCGTCAAACTCAGGCAAATCCAAAAAAATCTTTAATGATAGGGGACAGTCTGGAAGCCGATATTTTAGGTGCTATGGCTCAGGGAATGCACGCCATTCATTTCAATTCTCATGATGAAGAAAGACACGATAAATGTTTAATCGTAGACTCTTTAGATGAATTGAATACTTATTTTTAAGAGTCTCCGTCTCTAAAATAGGTTTACCAAGATTTATCGTTATTTTTGACCATGGATTTAGAAGGAGCACAAAAAAAAGTTGACGAGTGGATCAAAACCCATGGAGTCCGATATTTTGATGAGTTAACCAATATGGCTCAACTTACTGAAGAGGTTGGTGAAGTTGCTCGTATCATCTCAAGAAGGTATGGTGAACAGTCGGAAAAAGAAAGCGACAAACAAAAAGATCTAGGTGAAGAATTAGCCGATGTGATTTTTGTAGCCATTTGTCTTGCAAATCAAACAGGCGTGAACCTTCAAGCTGCTTTTGATAAAAAGCTCCAACTAAAATCCGAACGGGACCATGACCGGCATCAGAATAATCCAAAATTAAAAAATTAGATGACAGTATCTCTTTCGCATCCATCAGTGAAATGCAA
Organism: Flavobacteriaceae bacterium TMED48; assembly: GCA_002167945.1. Lineage (GTDB taxonomy): Bacteria > Bacteroidota > Bacteroidia > Flavobacteriales > Flavobacteriaceae > MS024-2A. The sequence continues at coordinate 9,825 of NHDB01000051.1, forward strand.
TGGTAAATTGCGTATCACAGGTTCTAAGAGTGAAACTAATAGATTGCTTTTGCTGCAGGCTTTATTTTCTGGATTATCCATAGAAAATACCTCGGAGTCTGACGATAGTGAGGTAATGCAAGCAGCATTAAAAGACAAGACTGACGTGATTGATGTTCACCACGCTGGTACAGCCATGCGATTTTTAACAGCCTATTTTGCGCATCTTGAAGGAAGGGAAGTTGTGTTAACTGGCTCCCAGCGAATGCAAGAACGCCCCATAAAAATTCTAGTTGAGGCACTTCGTTCTATTGGAGCTTCCATCACTTATGAAAAGGAAGAAGGGTATCCTCCAATTATAATAAAGGGGGAAAAGCTCACCGGAGGAACGGTGACGCTGCCAGCTGATATCAGTAGCCAATACATTTCAGCACTTTTGCTGATAGGGCCCGTTTTAGAAAATGGGATACAGTTAGATTTGGTGGGTAAAATTACTTCAATTCCCTATATCAATATGACACTGTCTCTCCTCAACAACATAGGAGTCCAAACAGAATTTAAAGGGCAAAGTATTCGCGTTGCGCCTCAAAAAAAACCAAGGCTTACAACCCAAATTGTGGAATCGGATTGGAGTTCAGCTTCTTATTATTTTAGTATTGTGGCTTTGTCAGATGAAAGTGAAATTCATTTGACCAGTTATAAGAAAAATAGTCTCCAAGGAGATCGGGTGTTAAGAGAAATCTATAGTAAGTTGGGTGTGAGCTCATCAATTGAGGGNCAGACCTTAATACTCAAAAAAGAAAAGGTCGACTTACCNAATGTNNTTGAATGGGATTTGTCTAAAGCNCCAGATATCGCTCAGACAATAGCGGTAAGCTGTTATGGACTTGGTATTGGNTGTAAACTCAGGGGTTTACACACTTTAAAAATNAAAGAGACTGATCGATTACAAGCGCTTTATAACGAATTGACCAAGCTAGGTGCTCAAGTAAAAGTAACCGATAAGAGTTTGGANNTAGCAGCGGGTTCAAACTTTGTTGCAGATTGTAGTTTGCCTACTTATAANGATCACAGAATGGCGATGGCTTTCGCACCCCTGNCATTAAAAGTTCCACTGATAATTGAAAATGCAGAGGTGGTTTCAAAGTCTTACCCCACCTTTTGGAAGGACCTTGAACAAATTAATTTCAAGATAAATTACAGATAAATACCTTTTTACTTGACAAGGCCTATGTTGAGATGGTATATTTGCCGCTTAAATTTATTCAATGAAATTATCTCAATTCCAATTCGAACTCCCNAAAGCCCTTTTAGCACAAAGACCTGCATCAGATAGAGATGAATCCAGATTGATGGTGCTTCATCGTAAAGAAGAAAAAATCGAACACCATTCATTTAAGGATGTTATCAATTTTTTTGACGAGGGCGATGTGATGGTGCTNAACAATACCAAAGTTTTTCCGGCACGACTATTTGGAAACAAAGAGAAAACAGGTGCGCGAATTGAAGTTTTTTTACTCAGAGAATTAAACCAGGAACAACGCCTTTGGGACGTTTTGGTGGATCCTGCACGTAAGATCAGAATTGGGAATAAACTCTATTTTGGAGAAGATGAAAGTTTAGTGGCTGAAGTCATTGACAANACNACCTCTAGAGGCAGAACGCTACGTTTTTTATTCGATGGAAGTTATGCTGAATTCAGAACAAAACTCAAGGAGCTGGGNCAAACCCCTCTACCTAAATACATCAAACGTGAAACTGATGACGAAGATAGAGAGCGTTACCAAACTATATATGCTAAACACGAGGGAGCTGTTGCGGCACCCACAGCAGGATTGCACTTCTCAAAACATCTACTCAAGCGTCTTGAGATCAAAGGCATTGATTTGGCTGAATTGACTCTTCACGTCGGTTTAGGAACCTTTAGTCCGGTTGAGGTTGAGGATTTATCTAAACATAAGATGGATTCTGAAGAATTGATTATCGATGCCATTGCAGCTGCCAAAGTAAACAAGGCCATAGCTGAACGCCGNAAGATTTGTGCTGTTGGAACTACTGTTATGCGTGGTCTAGAGAGTTCAGTTTCTTCTGCAGGTCAACTCAACGAATACCAAGGATGGACCCATAAATTTATTTTTCCTCCTTATGATTTTTCGATTGCAAACAGCATGATTACGAACTTTCATACCCCAAAGTCTACTCTTTTAATGATGGTTTCTGCCTTTGCAGATCCCGACTTTATAAAAGAAGCCTACAAAATAGCCATCAAAGAGAAATACAATTTTTACTCTTACGGTGATGCCATGCTCATTTTATAGAAATTAAAACCGCTTAAAGGTGGTTTTTTTATTTGCAATCGATTGGAAAACACCAAAAAAGATATACGGGCACTAACCAAAGATGAGTTGATTCAATTCTTTGAATCTCAAGGCATACCTTCATTTAGGGGAAAGCAGGTTTATCAATGGTTATGGCAAAAAGGAGTTCATGATTTTGACTCCATGACGAACCTGACTTTAGCGCATCGGAAGCTATTAAAATCTCATTTTGATATCAATCACATCAAAATTGATATCGAACAAAAAAGTAAAGACGGAACAGTTAAAAATGCGGTAAAACTCCACGATCAATTGGTGGTTGAATCTGTACTTATACCGACGGCAAGTAGAAGTACTGCTTGTGTTTCTTCACAAGTTGGGTGTAGTTTAGACTGTACGTTTTGTGCAACGGCTTCAATGAAACGTATGCGGAATCTCAACCCTGATGAAATTTACGATCAAGTAGTGACCATCAATCAACAGAGTTTGACTTATCACCAACGCCCTTTGTCAAATATTGTATTTATGGGGATGGGAGAGCCTTTGATGAACTATAAAAACGTTTTGGCATCTATTGATAAAATCACAGATCCTGAAGGCCTGGGAATGTCGCCAAAAAGGATTACCGTATCAACTTCAGGCATTCCTAAGATGATACGAAAAATGGCTGACGACGGTGTCAAGTTTAGACTGGCTGTTTCTTTACATAGCGCCCGTCAAGAAGTACGAGAACAAATCATGCCCTTTGCCAACAAGTTTCCATTAGATGAGTTGTTGGAGTCTTTAAAGCATTGGTATGCCTGCACTAAAAAGCGTGTTACTTTTGAATATGTGGTATGGGAAGGAGTCAACGATACTCGAGAAGATATTCAGGCCCTAGTGCAGTTTTGCTTAAAGGTTCCTTCAAAGGTAAATCTGATTCAATACAATCCTATAGATGGAAATGACATGAAACAAGCCTCTAGCCAAATACTAGATGATTATATTAAAACCTTGACAAATTCAAGAATTCAAGTCACATATCGAAGATCTAGAGGAGAAGATATTGATGCAGCTTGCGGTCAATTGGCTAATAAATAATCCCTAAATCCAAAGTTCGATCAATGGAGTAAGTCTCCTTAGAATTGATATCTTTACCTGCCTATGAAAGTTGTTGAGCAAATCAAGAAACCTATTTATGAAGAAATGGATCTTTTTGAAGAAAAGTTCACAGAATCCATGTCTTCAAAAGTTGCCTTACTCAACAGAATCACACACTTTATTGTCAATAGAAAAGGAAAACAAATGCGTCCTATGTTTGTTTTTTTGGTCGCTAAACTATTGGGAAAAGGAAAGGTTAACGAACGCACCTANAGGGGGGCATCTGTCATCGAGTTGATCCANACCGCTACCTTAGTCCACGATGATGTGGTTGACGATAGTAATAAACGTAGAGGTTTCTTTTCAATCAATGCCTTGTGGAAAAATAAAATTGCTGTTTTAGTAGGGGACTACCTCCTATCAAAAGGCTTGTTGTTATCNATAGAAAATGAAGATTTTGATTTGTTAAAAATCATTTCAGTTGCTGTAAGGGAGATGAGTCAGGGAGAGCTATTGCAAATTGAGAAAGCCCGAGATTTAGATATTACAGAGGAAATTTATTACGAGATTATACGACAAAAAACAGCGACTTTACTGGCCGCTTGTTGTGCCCTTGGAGCACAGTCAGTTGACGCTCCAAAAGAAAAAGTCGAAAACATGCATCGCTTTGGGGAGTTATTGGGTATGGCTTTTCAAATCAAGGATGATTTGTTTGATTACGGCNAGCGTAAAATAGGTAAGCCTATTGGGATAGATATCAAAGAGAAAAAAATGACCCTCCCTTTGATTTACACATTAAATACAGTAAGTCAAAAGGAAAAAAGGGTAATAATCAATACTGTTAAAAACCACAACAAAGACAAAAAAAAGGTAAATGATTTGATTGCTTTGATAAAAGCAAAAGGCGGATTGGATTTTGCGATTAAAAAAATGGAAGAGTATAAAAGTCAGGCAAAAGAGCTATTGTCTGATTTTCCAAAAAACGAATATCGAGATGCACTTGAGCTGATGTTGAATTACGTCACGGAGCGAAAGATTTAAAAACCCCTTTTTAGGGATTAATTTTCTCCAAGAATGTATAAATTTATACAAAACACCACTCTTTGATTTCAAGAACCACCATAGATCAAGTATATGAAACCGCTCGGGTAGAGGAGGTCATTGGAGATTTTGTGACTTTAAAAAAGTCAGGATCTAATTTTAAGGGCTTAAGCCCCTTTTCTCAAGAAAGAACTCCGAGTTTTATGGTTTCACCTGTCAAACAAATTTGGAAAGATTTTAGTAGTGGTAAAGGGGGAAACGTAGTGGCATTTTTGATGGAACACGAGCACTTTTCTTATCCAGAAGCTATCCGTTTCTTGGCTAAACGCTACAATATTGAAATTGAAGAAACTGAACAAAGCCAAGAAGAAAAAGAAAAGGCCAACGCCAAAGAAAGTCTTTACTTAGTCAACCAATATGCTCAAGAGTTTTTTGAAAAAGATTTATGGGAGTTTTCAGAGGGAATGGCTATTGGGCTATCGTATTTTAGAGAAAGAGGTTTTACCGATGAAACCATTCGTTTTTTTGGCTTGGGTTATGGCGCAGAAAAAAAAGATCACTTTTATCAGAAAGTACTAAAAGCAGGATACTCTGAAGAGTATGTGGTAGGAACAGGGCTGGTCATTAAAAATGATCGTGGAGCGGTCGACCGTTTTAGAGGACGTGTAATTTTCCCCATAAGAAGTATGGCTGGAAGAGTTCAAGGTTTTGGCGGAAGAATTTTGTCAAATACTGCTAAAACAGCAAAATATCTAAACTCACCCGAAAGTGAGGTATATCACAAAAGCCAGGTATTGTATGGTATTTACGAATCTAAAAAAGCGATAGCAAAGGAGGATGTTTGTTTTTTAGTGGAGGGATATACAGACGTTATTCAGCTTTTTCAGAGCGGCATAGAAAATGTAGTTTCCTCATCTGGAACTGCACTTACCCCTGAGCAAATTAGACTAATAAGAAGGCTAACCTCAAATATTGTGGTATTGTTTGATGGTGACGCGGCTGGGCTTCGAGCGGCAATTCGAGGAGTTGATCTCATTCTTGAACAGGGGATGAATGTGAAAATCTGTAGTTTTCCCGAAGGGGAAGACCCAGATAGTTTCGCGAAGTCTCATACGGAAGAGGAGATTAAAAGTTATTTGAAAACGGAGGCCAAGGACTTTATTGAATTTAAAACGGATATCCTTTTAAAAGAAGCAGATCAAGATCCCGTAAAAAAAGCAGCTACTGTAAGAGAAATTGTGCAAAGTATTTCTAAAATACCTGATGCTATTCAACAAGAGATTTACATTAAACAGTGTGCTGAGGCAATGGAAGTTTCTGAGCCTGTACTTTTTAATGCACTAGCGCAGGAACAGAATAAGAAGCAAAAACCTGTTCGTAAAATCGCAACCACTACTGATGAAAAGCAAACTCTAATCCAAAAAATGCCTCAACAAGAACTCGCTTCAAATCCCTTGTTACATTTGGAAAGGCAAATCATCAGTATTTTAATTCAATACGGTAATCACGAAGCCTCTTTTGATGAATTAATTGTGAGTTCAGATGAGGAGGGAAATTTAGTTGAAGAATCCAAGACCATACAAACCAAAGTTTATGAAAAGGTTTTTTTGGATTTGCAGCAAGATGAAGTAGAATTTATCCAGCCTGAATTTCGTTCGCTATACGACCAGTTAATTCAGACTTACCAATTGGAAGGAGAGTTAAAAATTGACAAAGTACTGCAACAAGAAGATCCGAATTTAGGGGGAATAATTTCAGACATCATTCTGGCAGACGAAGTGCATCAACTTCACGGATGGGAAAAGAAAAATATTTTTGTCAAAGAACGAGAAAGTGTAGTAGGGCAATTGGTGAGTGAAACCATATTGACTTTTAGAAGGTATTTGATCGATGAAAAGATTCAAAGCCTTCTTCAGGAGTCAAAAGAAGGGGAGCAGACTGAAGAATCGTTTGAGTTTTTAGAAGATGTAATGCAGTACCAGGGATTGAAAAAATTGCTCTCTAAAAAGCTTAATCGAGTACTTTAAATCAAATCAAAATTTCGAGCTTGCTGAAAGAGATCTACTGGATTTTCTACTTCCAACTTACGCATTAATCTTGTTTTATAAGTATTTACTGTTTTTTGATTGATCTTCAAACAGGCTGATATTTCGATATTCCTCTTTCCCTCAATTAAGAGCTTAAGGACTTCTGCTTCTCTTAGGGAAAGCGTTTCATAAGCATTTCTGAGTTTAGATAAATCTACATTATTAGTGATTTTATTGGCGAAATTTGAGGTGATGTGATAGCCGTTTCCAACTACTTTATCTATGGCTTCTAACATTATTTTCCTGCTTACTTGTTTAGAGAGATATCCATTTGCTCCTGCTTTAAGGAGTGATACCCCATAAATAGATTGAGGTAGTGAAGTATAGATGATAATTACTGTCTTAGGGAATTTTGACTTGACCCATTTGATTACCTGAACGACGCTGTCTCCGTCCAACTCCATTTCAAGAATGAGCGCATCAATTTTATTGTTCTCTAAAAAATAGAATAACCCTTTAGCTTCTGAAAATGTTCCGACGACCTTTATATGTTCAGTTTTTCTAAAAAAGGACTTGAAGCCTTTGTGAACAACAGGGTGAGGGTCTAAAAGTGCAACTTTAATCATAGGATGTAAGATTTGGAATATAACATCATCTATAAGATAGTTATTTTTAGCTAATTTCTTGAGGGATTTTACAGACTGGTATGGGTTGCATTTTGTGTTGATTTTGATCGAAATACTTTTTAAAAATCTGGAAAACCTCTTTTTGACGTGAGTTAAATTGATCGTGAGGAGTATTTTTTTCATAAGCTTCCATAGCCCACTCTAATTCTGGGTAGGTTGCTCCTAGCTGATCTTCATCAGTTCGATCATCGCCCCAGAGTCCGTCAGTTGGAGCAGCATTTTGAATGACATCGATGATGTTCAAATGGTTGGCAAGATTGAATACCTGTGTTTTGGTAAGATCTGCAATTGGACTTAAATCGACACCTCCATCACCGTACTTTGTGTAAAAGCCAACACCAAAATCTTCCACTTTATTACCGGTTCCAGCAACTAGATACCCTTTCAGAGCTGCAAAATAGTAAAGACTAGACATTCTTAGCCTTGCTCGAGTATTTGCTAAACTCAATTCATGAGCTTCTGAATCTTCAGCATCAGGGAGAAGCTCGCAAAAAGATTCAAATACACTATCTAAATTCAGCCGTGTAGAGCGTACGTTTGAAAAATTCTGTTTTAACCAGCTGATATGCTCGGATGAGCGTTTCAACTGATCTTCACCCTGCTTGATGGGCATCTCTAAACAAAGAACGGCTTTTCCTGTCATGGCACAGAGTGTTGAAGTGACGGCAGAGTCTATNCCTCCAGAAATACCTANAACAAATCCCTTCATNTTTGATTTTTCTANATAGTNGGTAAGCCATTGGGAGATGTNTTCTACTACTTTTTCTGGTGATTCCATTCTCAANTCGTTTTAAGCTAGTAAATTTGTANAAAATTAAAGTATTTANAAGGATTGAAGAAAGCCAAATGAAAAGACTGCCTTTANTTTTTTATTATTTTCAAAAAANCTTGCTTTTTGTTGCTGTTTTTTTCTTTTTTNGCGCCTGTAAGAATGGAGCTGAAAATGAAGCTGAAATAGCATCACTGCCNATANCNATTACNTTNGATCGTTTNGATTTGCAATTTTACAATCAGGAGCCNGAAGTNATTCCTGAATTAAAAAAAAAATATCCCTATTTNTTTCCAAAACAATTTTCTGATAGTGTTTGGATAGCTAGGCAAAAGGACAGTCTTCAATTGATACTCCAAAATGCNGTACAAGAAGTNTTTGAGGATATTACACCCCTGGAGGATGAANTGACCCATCTTTTTAANCACATAAATTATTATTTTCCTCAAATTAAAATCCCTCAAGTAGTTACTCTCACAAACAATGTGGATTACCAGATTAAAACNGTNTATTCAGACAGTTTGGTCTTGNTGTCCTTGGACACTTTTCTAGGTGNTGATCACGAATTGTATGAGGGAATTCCCAGTTATATCAGAAAAGAGTTAGATCAAAAGTTTATTACCAGTCAGCTCGTTGAAAAATTTGGGGCATACCTAATCCCTCCTGCAGAGGACCGAACTTTTTTAGCTCAAATGCTCTTTGAAGGTAAAAAAATGTATTTGCAAGATTTACTTTTACCNCATGAATTGGAGACTATAAAAATTGCCTNNACTGAANAAGAATTGAGCTGGGTAAAAGAAAATGAGCTCTACATNTGGCAGTACTTTGTTGAACGTCAAGTCCTGTATAAGACTGACCCTGAATGGGTGCAACGCTTTTTAGAGCCTGCCCCTTTTTCAAAATTTTATTTACAATTGGACAACGAGTCCCCAGGAAGGGTTGGNAGATGGATTGGCTGGCAGATTGTACGTAGTTTTGTAAATCAAAATCCTGAAATCAGTGTAGAGGAGCTTCTCAGAATNCCTGCTCAAAAACTATTTAATTTATCAAAATACAAACCTAAACGCTAATGGCTATTGTNAAAAANACACANATCACCATAGATGTAAATCTCGATGAAAACAACATCCCAGAACAAATGCAGTGGACGGCACCAGACGGAGGAGTTTCTGAAATGGACACCAAGGCCATGCTTTTGTCTTTNTGGGACGCTGAACAACAAGANACCCTTAAAATGGATTTGTGGGTAAAAGATATGCCAATGGATCAGATGCAACTCTTTTTNCATCAGACATTAATGTCCTTGAGTGANACCTATTTTNGNGCAACTCAAGACGAGAAAATGACAGCNACNATNCGGGATTTCTGTGATTTTTTTGCGGAAAAATTAGNGCTAAAAAAGGGTTAAATCNGTTGAATGNCTTTCAACTCTTTATTNAAAGAATCAATATACGTTANCACCTCTTCAACTCCTGTTCTGTTTAAAGAGGAAGTAATGAACTTCGGAGGCAATTCTTCCCAGCTTTCCAGNAGCTTTTCGNAGTATTGAGNAACATTTTTTTCAATAGCCTTGGGCTTAAGTTTGTCCGCCTTGGTGAATATTATTGAAAAGGGAATAAAATTTTCCCCAAGCCATTGCATGAAATTAATGTCTATGGATTGAGGTTCGTGACGGATGTCGATAAGTAAAAATGCTGTGACTAGTTGCTTGCGTTCCTTAAAATAGTTGGTGATGAACTTTTGAAAAACTTTTTTTTGAGATTTTGATACTCTCGCATAACCAAAACCGGGTAAGTCTACAAGATGCCAATNTTCGTTAATTAGAAAATGATTGATAAGTTGAGTTTTACCTGGTCGAGAGGATGTTTTAGCTAATTTTTTTTTGTTACACAAGGCATTAATAAGAGANGACTTGCCTACGTTTGATCGGCCGATAAANGCGTACTCAGGAAGTTTGCTCTGGGGNCATTTGGCAACTTCTGTGTTGCTAATAACAAAACTTGCAGATTTGACTAGCATGAGGTTTTAGAACTTTCTNAGATCAAACCANTNTTTAAGAATTTGGTTGAATTGTTGGGGATGTTCCATCATAGGCGCATGCCCACAACTCTCTATCCAATACAAGTTGGANTCAGGAAGTAGATNGTCAAATTCTTCAGCAACTTTAGGAGGTGTAACGGTATCGTCTGCACCCCAAANAATAGCTGTTGGGGTCCCCATTTTNGGTAATTCCTTTGACATATTATGCCGAATGGCNCTTTTTGCAAGCGCCAAAGTTCTGACTAATTTATTTCTGTCGTTTACAGATTCGTAAACTTCGTCTACAATTTCTTTTGTAGCAATTTTTGGGTCGTAAAATACATCTTGACTTTTCTTTTTAATGTATTCGTAATCACCTCTTTTAGGATAACCNTCACCCATATTGTTTTCATAAAGACCTGAACTGCCNGTTAGNACTAGTCCCTTNACATAATCAGAGTGATTTTTGGTGTACAATAAGCCTACATGGCCACCNAAAGAGTTGCCTAGCAAAATCACATCTTTCAATTCTTTGTGCAAAATAAAGTCATGCAAAAACTCAGAAAGGGATTTGACTGAAGTNTTTAAAACAGGTAGGGTATAGACAGGTAATTCAGGGATGATCACNCGATATCCCTTAGGAGGGAAGTAATTTAGAACTCCTTCAAAGTTGCTCAAACCACCCATTAGGCCGTGTAATATTANAATCGGCTGTCCTTTTCCAGCTTCGACATATCGAAATTCTGCNTCCTGAACAATTTGATTCATCATACCTNCCTNAAAATTAGTNTANAAAGATAGGCATTTCACATGAAGCANNCTTGTTTTATTTCNAGCNGGATTTTAGACTGCGAAAGTGAGGGTGGTAAAACTTATTAACAATGTGGTAAATTGTGGTAAATTGTGGTAAATATCAGTTATATTTGATATCAAATCTCAATAAAAGTGCAGCATTTAGTCGGGACATATGAATGTAAGGCAGATACCAAAGGGCGTATCATGATGCCTGTTGCGATAAAGAAGCAATTGGCTNCTGCAGTGGCTGAAGGCTTTGTGTTAAAGCGTGCTGTATTTAATACATGTCTTGAGCTCTACCCTTTGAAAGAGTGGGAGCAAATGATGGAGAAGGTCAATGCGTTGAATCGATTCAACAAGAAGAATAATGATTTTATTCGTCGNTTTACGGCAGGAGTAAAAACTGTTGAGATGGATGCATCTGGACGTCTTTTGATACCAAAAGATTTAGTCAACTATGCCCGTATTAGNAAAGAAGTGGTGGTTTCTTCAACCGTGAANATTCTTGAAATTTGGGATAAATCGCTATACGAAAGNGCGATTGATGAGGCAGCTCTTGATTTTGGAGCCTTGGCCGAAGAAGTTATGGGAGANAAAAATGACGACACAATATCATAAACCGGTTTTACTCCAATCTAGTTTAGAGGGGCTAAATATAAAGCCCGACGGGGTTTATGTGGATGTTACTTTTGGTGGCGGTGGTCATTCCAGAGCACTTTTGGATCGGTTAAATGAAAATGGACGTTTATTTGGATTTGATCAAGATCTGGACGCTATAAACAATAAAATTGAAGACACCCGCTTTTCCTTTATCGCTGCAAATTTCAGCCATCTTACACAATATCTGAAATTTTATAAAATAAAGGATGTAGATGGGATACTGGCTGATTTTGGAGTTTCTTCCCATCAATTTGATACCGGTGAAAGAGGATTTTCCATCCGCGCTGAAGCTCGATTAGATATGCGAATGAATCAAACTCAGGAGCTGGATGCTTATACACTAATAAACGAATACGATGAAGCTGCCCTAAGCGATTTATTCTTTAATTATGGCGAGTTGCGAAATGCTAAAATTTTGGCGAGAAATATCGTTCTTGCCCGTTCTGAAAAGCCCATAGTCACAACTCAGGATTTAATCACGATAGTCAGGCCGCTGGTTCCAGAGCGAATAGAAAATAAAATTTTGGCACAGCTTTTTCAAGCAATCCGCATAGCGGTTAATAATGAATTGAAAGTACTTCAATCCTTTTTAATCCAAGCTGTTGATGCCTTAAAGCCAGGAGGAAGGCTGGTGTGTATTTCGTATCACTCATTAGAAGACCGTTTGGTCAAGCGTTTTTTTCAATCGGGAAATTTTAATGGCGAGTTAAAAAAAGATTTCTACGGCAATCCGTTAGTCCAACTCGAGCGCATAGGCAAGCTTATCGTTCCCACGGTACAGGAAATTAAGGAAAATGGACGCGCTAGAAGTGCAAAATTGAGAATAGCAGAAAAGAAATGAAAAAACTACTGTCCATACTCAATATTGAATTTTTGATTCGAAATGATGCTTTAAAGAATTGGCGGATGATTTTGTTTTTATCGCTTTTGGCTCTGATCATGATTGCAAGTGGGCACAGCGCTGATCGTAAGATTTTTAAAATCGCAGCGTTAAACACGGAAATCAAAGCCCTTAAAAGTGATTTTATTGAGGCGAAAAAGCAATTACTTGTCTTAAAGAAGGAAACCAATATTACTCGCCGATTAGCTGAAAAAGGAGTAGGTCCCGCAAAGACCCCTCCCATTAAAATTGTTCTTATCGATGAGTGATTCTAAGACATATACAGGTTTTTATAAATCAAGGTTTTATCTTTTGGTTAGCTGTTTGGTCATTTTTGGATTTGTCTTGATTGGTAAACTGGTTTACCTTCAATTTTATACCAATACAGAAGGGCTTGGAATTGCTCCAGCAGCCCTTGTGAAAAATGTTGTTTTAGAACCAAGTAGGGGAGATATCTATGCAGCAGACGGTAATATATTGGCTACTTCTGTTGCACGTTATGCTTTACATTGGGATGCTGTAACAGCATCTAATAAGCTTTTTCAAGAGTATAAAGCAGCNTTGGCAGATTCTATCTCAGCACTTACTGGTACTCCAGCTGTTACCATATTAAATCAATTGGAAATTGCAAGAAAGAAAAAAAGCCGGTATTGGTTGGTGGCAAAGGATGTTTCCTATTCTACGTTTAAGCGATACAAGAGTTTTCCAATATTTAACAAGAGTACATACAAGGGAGGGTTGATCGTTGAGCAAGAAATCAAAAGAGAGCACCCCTTGGGTAAAATTGCAGAACGAACCATCGGCTACGAAAAGTTGGATAAGGACGGCACTTATTTTAGAGTGGGCTTAGAAGGTGCATTTTCTCAGTATTTAAGAGGAGATTCGGGTTTAAGGTTAAAGCAAAAAATTGCAAATGGGCAATGGAAGCCGATAAGTGACTCTAACGAAAAAGAGCCTACACAAGGTTATGACTTGAAAACCACTTTGGATGTTAATATCCAAGATATTGCTCACAATGCTCTTTTGGGACAATTAGAAGCCTACGAAGCAGATCACGGAACTGTTGTAGTTATGGAGGTAGGTACAGGGGCAATAAAAGCTATTGCAAATTTAGGGCGTACCGAGGAAGGAAAATATTTTGAAAAATTGAATTACGCTGTAGGTGAGGCTCATGAACCGGGTTCTACCTTCAAACTGATGGGGATGATAGCAGCCTTAGAAGATAAGGTAATCGATGAAAATACCCTGATCGATACTGGAAATGGAGAATTGACTTTTTACGGAAAATACAAAGTAAAAGATTCTAAGCGAGGAGGATATGGAACCATTACTGCTGCCAAGGCATTTGAGGTTTCGTCCAATGTTGGTCTAGTAAAAATTGTACATGACAATTATAAAGAAAACCCTAAGAAGTTTGTAGATCGGCTTTACAATATGGGGCTTAATAAAAATTTAGGTCTACCTATTAGAGGTGAGGGTGACCCCAAAATACCCTACCCTACCGATACAGATTGGGACGGTTTGGATCTGCCTTGGATGGCCTACGGTTACGGAGTTAGTTTGACTCCTTTGCAAACGCTCACTTTTTATAATGCTATTGCAAATCATGGTGAGATGGTTCAGCCGCGTTTTTTAACTGAGATTGGAAATTTAGGGAACACTCCCTTTAAGGTGTTTTCTAAACAGGTATTAAACCCCTCTATATGTTCTGAAGAAACGTTGAAAAAAGTTCAAAGTATGATGTTTAACGTGGTAGACAAAAAGTGGGGTACAGGTCATCGAATAAAGGATTCTCTTCTTACCATGGCAGGAAAGACTGGAACTTGCCAGGTGGACTACACTACCGATAGTGTTCAATATGTTTCTAGTTTTGTGGGCTATTTTCCAGCTGAAAAGCCTGAATATTCTTGTATAGTAGTCATTCACCGCCCTGATAAAACAAAAGGCTATTACGGAGCAACTGTTGCTGCTCCTGTCTTTAAAACCATAGCAAAAAAAATATTCAATGACACCCCTAAACAAATTCCACTCGAGACATCTAAGCTGACAGAATTAATTGAAAATACACGGTCTCAAACCNATTTAAGTGTTCCAAACCTGACTGGACTTTCAAAAGAGGAAGCAATAAAAAAATCNCAAGAGTTAGGATTAAAAGTNCTTTTAAATGGAAAAGGAACCGTNATTGAGCAACGCCCNNAANCAGGAGCCAAAATTAGCATCCATCAACAAGTAATTCTAAAACTATCGTGAAAAAATTNCAAGACATATTGTACGGTGTAGCGATAGAGAGTATTGTNGGGAGTACTNCNNTAGNAGTTGAATNCATCNAGTTTGACAGTAGAGAAGTAAAAAAAGGANCTCTTTTTGTCGCCCAAAAGGGAGTGGTTNCTGACGGACATGAATTTATTTNAANTGCNCTCAGCAAGGGTGCTGTGGCNATTATTTGTGAANATTTACCAGAAGAATGTAAAAAAGGAATNGTTTATGTGGTGGNAGAGAACGCTTCGAAAGCACTTGGGCAAGTGGCGGCAAATTATTACNACAACCCNTCNCAAAAACTGTCCTTAGTAGGCGTGACTGGAACCAACGGNAAAACAACNATAGCTTCTTTACTCTTCGAACTCTTTACNGCATTGGGTTATCCTTGCGGATTGATNTCTACGGTAAAAATCTCATACCAAAATAAAACCTGGGATAATTCGCATACTACACCGGATGCACTTTCCCTTAATCNTCATTTATCTGAGATGGTTTTGGCAGGAGTTTCACATTGTTTCATGGAGGTTTCCTCTCATGGTATTGCACAGCACAGAACTNNAGGGCTCTGTTTTGCTGGAGGGGTTTTNACAAACTTAACCCATGATCANTTAGATTACCATGGANATTTTAANACCTATAGAGACATCAAAAAAATATTTTTTGATCAGTTGCCAAAAACAGCTTTTGCNCTGACCAATNTGGATGATAAAAATGGGGCTTTTATGCTTCAAAANTCCAAAGCCAAAANATACTCTTATNCNTTAAAGCNGCATGCAGATTATAAAGCTCAAATACTNGAATGTGAATTTTCTGGTATGTTAGTTAAAGTACAGGGACAGGAGGTNTGGACTAATTTGGTTGGAGAATTCAATACCCAAAATTTATTAGCCGTTTATGCTGTAGCTGAACTTTTAGGCGAATCCTCTATGGATATACTCAAAGAATTGAGTTTGTTAAAACCCATACGCGGACGGTTTGAAACTTTTCAATCAGATGAAAGCATCACGGTTGTCATTGACTATGCCCATTCACCAGATGCTCTTGAAAACGTTTTGGAAACCATCAACAAGATTCGAACAAAAAATGAAACCCTAATAACGATAGTGGGTTGTGGNGGAAATCGAGATCGCGAAAAGCGACCTATGATTGGAAAAAAAGCAGCTGNATTAAGCGATAAAGTGATTTTTACTTCGGACAATCCTNGAGATGAGGATCCTGCCCTNATCATTTCGGAGATTNTGGAAGGAGTTGCTCCAGAAGATTTTAAAAAAGTCTTAAAGGTAACTCAAAGAGAGGAAGCTATTGCTGTAGCTGGAAACCTTGCAAATCAAGGGGATGTTGTNCTCATNGCGGGTAAAGGACACGAAACCTATCAAGAAATTGAAGGGAAAAAGATTCCTTTTAACGACTTGGAAATTGCTCAGAAAATATTTTTAAACACCAAAGCCTAATGCTCTATTATTTATTTGAATTTTTAGAACAACAATATGAATTTCCAGGNGCTAGTGTATTCCANTANATTTCCTTTAGGGCAGCNACTGCAGTAATTTTTTCTCTTGGGTTTTCGCTGATNACGGGTCGTCGTCTTATTGCTTATTTAAAAAGTAAGCAGATTGGTGAATCCGTCAGGGATTTGGGCTTGAAAGGTCAAAAAGAGAAGGAGGGAACACCAACCATGGGAGGAATCATTATCATTCTGAGCACACTACTTCCAGTCCTGCTTTTAGCACGTCTTGACAANATTTATATTTTNCTACTAGTATTCAGTATGCTTTGGATGGGACTGGTAGGCTGGTTAGATGATTATATTAAAATATTTAAAAAGGACAAGGATGGATTAAAGGGAAAGTTTAAGGTCTTAGGGCAATTNTTTTTGGGAGCTTTGGTAGGAGCAACNCTTTTTTTTCATCCAGATGTAACGGTGAGAACTGAAGTGNAACCTATTGCTCAAACTGTTAAAATGGAAACCNGCTCGAACCCAAAAACTGAAAATNTCAAAGCAACTTTAACGACGATCCCTCTTGTAAAAAATAATGAGTTCGATTATCACTGGTTAATCGGTTGGATGGGAATTCCTAAAGGGAGTTATACTTGGNTGATATTTATACCTATAGTCATNTTTATCATCACTGCGGTATCCAACGGAGCTAATTTAACGGACGGTATAGACGGATTGGCAGCGGGAACTTCNGCTATTATAGTGTTTACCCTAGGCGTATTTGCTTGGGTTTCTGGTAATGTCAATTTTGCTTCTTATCTCAACATCATGTACATCCCAAATGTGGGAGAATTGGCTGTATTTATTGCCGCCTTTTTAGGGGGGCTAATTGGTTTTTTATGGTACAATACTTATCCAGCTACNGTATTTATGGGAGATACGGGGAGTTTATCCATAGGAGCCGTTATATCAGTCATTGCNGTNATTGTGAGAAAAGAGTTGTTGATTCCGCTTTTATGTGGTGTCTTTTTTATTGAAACACTATCGGTGATTTTACAGGTTAGTTATTTTAAATACACACGTTCAAAGACAGGANTAGGCCAACGGATTTTTAAAATGGCTCCCTTACACCATCACTTTCAAAAGACGGGTTTTCACGAGAGTAAGATTGTAGCTCGTTTTTGGATTTTTGGAATAATACTCGCCGTTCTNAGCATTGTAACTCTAAAACTCAGATAATGAAAGAAAAGCTGATCGTTTTAGGGGCAGGGGAAAGTGGTATAGGTGCCGCAATATTGGGGAAGCAAAAGGGGTATGAAGTGTTTTTGTCTGAAAAAAATGAAATCCCTGTTTCAGTTCAAAATAGTTTAAACGACAAGGGAATTAGATGGGAATCTGGTCAGCATTCCCTCGCTTCAATGGAAGGAGCTTCTATCGCAGTGAAGAGTCCTGGTATTCCTGGAAATATACCTCTGCTTGAAGGGTTAAGAGCAAATGGAACTCATATAATTTCTGAAATCGAATTTGCAGCTCAATCTACTTCGGCTACCCTGATTGGNATTACAGGAACCAATGGGAAGACAACCACNACTATGATGACCTACGAAATTCTTAAAAATGCTGGACTAAACGTTGGATTAGCTGGAAATATNGGNATGAGCTTTGCCAAACAAGTTGCAGAGGAAGATTATGAGTTTTATGTATTGGAAATCAGCAGTTTTCAGTTAGATGACATCGATCAGTTTGCACCTCATATAGCCCTTATTACCAATATTACTCCTGACCATTTAGACCGATACGATTACAGCTTTGAGGCTTATATCCAAGCCAAGCTAAAAATCACTAGAAACCAAACATCAAAAAACTTTTTCCTATTCAATGCCGATGACGAGATCCTTGTCAGTGCATTAAAGGATTACAAGACAAGTGCGCAAAAAGTTTCTTTTGGAAGTCGTCCAATTGAAACCACTGGATCATATTTAAAAGACACTCAACTTATTTTAAAAAAACAAAATCAAACCACTATGATACAATCAGTAGAATTTCCATTTTCAGGCAGGCATAATTTACTCAATGCTTTGGCAGCAGCGACAATCGGAGATTTGTTGTCAATTAATAAAGAATCGATTCGAGAGAGTCTGACCCACTTTAAGGGAGCTCCCCATCGTATGGAAAATGTATTGACCATTCAAAGAGTTCAATACATNAATGATTCAAAGGCGACCAANATAAATGCAACCTATTTTGCNGTAGAAAGTGTACAAACTCCTTTGATTTGGATAGTTGGTGGGGTTGACAAAGGAAATGATTATAAGATTCTTTTACCCTTGATTAGAAAAAANGCAAAAGCNATTATTTGTTTGGGTGTAGATAACTCNAAGTTGAGAGATGCGTTTGAAGGAACAAGTGAGGTTTTTATTGAAACAGAATCCATGACAGAAGCTGTAAAAATTGCACATAAATTGGCTGAGCCTAAAGACACTGTTCTTTTATCTCCCGCATGTGCNAGCTTTGATTTATTTAAGAATTATGAAGATCGAGGAGATCAATTTAAGGCTGCAGTTAGAAATTTATAAACCATGTTTCAATTATTAAAAGGAGATAAAGTTTTATGGGGCATTTTAGCCCTTTTGGCTATTTTTTCTTTTTTACCAGTTTTTAGTGCCAGTTCTAATCTGGTTTACGTAGTGGGAAAAGGAACTCCTTGGGGTTACTTGATAAAACACTTTGTGATTTTGGTCATTGGATTTGTTTTGATGTACTCGGTGCATAAAATCCCCTTTCATTATTTTAAAGGGATATCGTTATTAATGTTGCCCGTTGTCATCATTTTACTGATCTATACAGCGAGTCANGGAACCGTTATAGATGGAGCCAATGCCAGCCGTTGGGTCAAAATCCCTTTTATTGGGTTGAGTTTTCAAACATCTACTTTAGCAGCAGTGGTGCTTATGGTATTTACAGCAAATCACCTCTCCAAANCCAATTTGAGGNAAATTAAGTTTTCAAGGTCTTTACTNCAGTTATGGCTGCCTGTACTCACAGTGGTGTTGCTTATTTTNCCATCCAATTTATCTACCGCAGCCCTTTTGTTTTCCATGGTTTTAATACTGGCTTTTGTGGCTCACTATCCACTGCGATATCTACTCACGATTTGTGGGATGGGACTGGCTTTTGTATTGCTGTTTTTTTTGCTTGTTAAGGCATTTCCNNGCCAATTTCCCAATCGGATTGATACCTGGATGAGTAGGATAGAGAATTTCAGTAGCGGTCAAAGTGATGATGGAAATTATCAGGTAGCTAGAGCAAAAACAGCAATNGTCAGNGGAAAAATATTTGGACTTGGAGCTGGAAAAAGTCGAATGAAAAATTTCTTACCGCAGAGTTCGTCTGATTTTATCTATGCGATTATCGTTGAAGAATTTGGTCTTTTAGGCGGTATTGGATTGATACTACTCTACCTTTTACTGCTTTTTAGAATAGTGGTAATTGCACACAATNCGCTCAATTTATTTGGNAAGCTAACGGTTGTGGGCTTGGGAATCCCAATTATTTTCCAAGCCTTTATCAATATTGGTGTAGCACTTCANGTGCTGCCTGTAACTGGGCAAAACCTCCCCATGATTAGTAGCGGAGGGACGTCGGCTTGGATGACTTGTATTGCCATGGGGATCATCCTAAGCGTCAGTGTTAAAAGAGCTGAAGTTGACGAAGTCGAACAAGAAAATGAAACAACGAATAACCCAATAAGCATACTGAGTGAAACCCATTATTAGACTTATCGTTTCCGGAGGGGGTACAGGCGGGCATATTTATCCAGCCTTAGCCATTGCAATGCAAGCTCAAAGACAGTTTAAAGATGTGGATCTACTTTTTGTAGGTGCGAAGGGTAAAATGGAAATGGAAAAAGTACCCAAAGCAGGGTTTCCNATAAAAGGAATTTGGATAAGTGGNTTCCAGCGTTCTNTGTCCTTACAAAATATACTTTTTCCGCTAAAGCTTTTGGTTAGTTTGGTTCAAGCGTACAGGATTATCAAACAATTCAAACCAAATCTAGTTGTCGGCACAGGTGGTTTTGCTAGTGGTCCCACCTTGAAAATTGCCCAATGGTTAAATATCCCTACGGTGATTCAGGAACAAAATTCATNCCCAGGAGTNACNAATANATTACTCAGTAAAAAGGTCGATTCGATTTGTGTAGCCTTTGAAGGTATGGAGCGCTATTTTCCNCCAAAAAAAATAAGGATTACAGGAAACCCAATACGATCNACAATTTGGGAAACCGCAGATGCGGAAAAGGCCAAGGCGTTTTTTGGTTTGCATCCTAAAAAGCAAACTTTAGCAATNATCGGGGGAAGTCTTGGTGCGAAACGCGTAAATGAATTGATTGCCAGTCAGCTTGAACTATTTCAAAGTCACGGTTTACAGCTGTTGTGGCAATGTGGAGCGCTCTATTACAATNAATATAANGACCTTGCTCAAGAGGGGGTNGTCATTCANCCCTTTGTGTATGAGATGCAACAATTTTATGCTGCTGCAGATTTTATNATATCAAGGGCAGGAGCAGGAAGTCTTTCCGAGCTGAGTTGTGTAGCCAAGCCTTTATTGTTAATTCCGTCTCCAAATGTTACAGCCAATCATCAATATCACAATGCTAATGCATTGGTGAAAAAAGGGGCAGCCTTTGTTATTGAGGAAAAAAATCTCGAGGCAGATTTTGAAACTGTTTTTAAAAAGTTAGTAACAGATCTTGACATCCAAGAAGGAATGAAAAAAGAGCTGAAAGCATTTGCTAAACCAAATGCNGCAGAGTCCATTGTGAATGAAATGATCGCACTTTTATGAGCCATCAAGCACAGACATATTACTTTATTGGAATAGGAGGCGTAGGCATGTCGGCTTTGGCTCGTTTGTGTGTCCTTCAAGGACATGAAGTTTTTGGATATGACCGTGTACATTCAACCGTAACAAACGAATTAGAAAAAGAGGGAATTACCATAATTTATAACGAAAGCTTGGAGGCCTTACCTCAAGAAGTACTTAATACAAACACTAAAATCATTTACACTGCTGCCATACCTCCTAACCACAAACAGTTAGACTATTTCATTACAAATGGGTTTACAGTAAAAAAAAGAGCGTTGTTTATGGCAGAATTATGTGCTGATAAAACAACACTTGCTGTAGCTGGAACGCACGGCAAAACAACCACAGCTGCTTTTTTAACCCATATNTTTTCTAAAACGAATCAATCTTTTACTTCAATAATGGGAGGTTTTTTTCAAAACAACCCTTCTAATTTAATGCGAACAGGTGAAGAGTTTATGTTGGTTGAGGCAGACGAATACGACCGTTCTTTTTTACATCTTCGCCCTACTGTTGGAGCCATCACCTCAATTGATTCAGATCATCTGGANATTTACCAAACCAAGGATGCTTTTAAGCAAGCNTTTGCTCNCTTTTCTTCGCAAGTAGTTCAGCAATTGGTAGTCGCTTTTGGTTTGCCTTTTGAAGGANTGACCTATGGAGTAAATGTTGATGCCGATTATCGGGTCTANAACATAAAGCTATTGGCTGACGGNTATGAATTTGANTTATCAACACCATCAGAAGATTTCAGCAAANTTAAATTACATCAATTAGGCGANCATAATTTNTCCAATATGNTGTGTGCATTGGCAATGGCGGATCAAGTAAANGTTTCAATGCAAAAAGCAGTCNCCTCATTNGCATCTTTCCCCGGTGTTTANAGACGAATGAANTTGTTTAGATGGAATAATAAATGGCTGGTGGACGATTACGCACATCATCCAACTGAGATTAAAAGTGTTTTAGACACATTNAATANTTTTTATCCTCAGGATCGAAAAGGGGTAATATTTCAGCCNCATTTATTTTCAAGAACTCAGGATTTTTANGAAGCGTTTTTGGCTGTGCTAGCACAATTTGATGAGGTTGTNTTNTTGGATATTTATCCTGCACGNGANTTGCCNATNGAGGGNGTTACTTCNNAGAGATTGATTNAAGACCTCANTCACGGCAATAAAAAGTTAATTAAAAAAGATGAGATTGCTGAGACGATTCACGCTAGCCNAGCNGNAGTTTTNGCGCTTTTGGGAGCTGGANATATCGGAGAACAAATTCAATTATTNAAANTAGANAAGGTAGAACAATGAACGCTTACAAATCGATAATCTTTTTGANAGTAATGATTCTTTTNTTAGGAGGAGTATTTTGGTTTTCGCATTACAAAAATAGTGCAAGAGCGGTGAGTGATTTAAAAATTTCATTTACCCATTCCCCCCTGCTTTTAGANAGCTTGTTGGTTAATAAATTGTTAACACAAAACTTAGACGCCCAGTNAAAACTGCTCAAAGAAAGTTTAGATTTGAATATGCTCGAAACCCANTTGAAACNNACNCCAGAGGTCCAAAACATAGAAGNNTTCAANCTTCNTCAGGGAGGANTAGCTGTTGANTTGACCGAGCGAAAACCATTGTTTGAAGTAACTTCTAGCGAACGTTATTTTGGTGATGCTGAGGGGGTGCTTTTTNCCTATCAATCNATTGATNCTTTNAGTTTACCCATCTTTAAAANNGACAGTNCTTCAACCTCCNTAGCTTCCAGCCGCGNATTTGATNGCNAAGCTNAAAANGGATCCTTTATTGGAGATNGAGTTAGAAGAAGATTTCGTTGAGAAATAATCAGTACACTTTGGAGCTGAAATCCTTTCCNTTCGAGGTTGTTTTGGGAGATTCAACTCAGCNAAGAAAAAAACTTGAAAAACTAAAAATATTTTGTGCTTTTCAAACCAGTCAAGACAGTTTGAATGGCTATGATAAAATTAATTTAAGCTATGANAATCAAGTCNTAGCTACAACACTTTAAATTATGGAAAATTCAAACATTTCAGTAGGACTTGACATCGGAACGACAAAAATTGTTGCTTTGGTTGGTAAAAAAAATGAATTCAATAAAGTTGAAATTTTAGGAGTTGGTAAATCTAAAAGTCTCGGGGTTCACCGTGGTGTGGTCAATAATATTACCCAAACCATCCAATCTATTCAGCAAGCAGTTGAGGACGCCAAATTGAATTTTGGTCATGATATTTCGGATGTAGTAGTAGGTATAGCTGGACAGCATATACGCAGTATTCAGCACAGCGATTACATCACTCGTGAACACCCTGAAGAAGTCATTAGTGAAGATGATATTCAAGAATTGATTCAACAGGTGTACAAACTGGTCATGTTGCCAGGGGAAGAAATTATTCATGTACTTCCACAAGAATATAAAGTTGACGGTCAGGGTGAAATAAAAGAACCTGTTGGAATGCATGGCGGTCGTTTGGAAGCCAATTTCCATGTAGTCGTTGGTCAGGTTTCCTCCATAAAAAATATTGGACGATGTATCAAAAGTGCAGGCCTCAATATGGCAAATATTACACTAGAGCCTTTGGCATCTTCTGAGGCTGTTTTGAGTTTTGAGGAAAAAGAAGCTGGTGTTGCACTTATTGATATTGGTGGCGGAACAACCGATTTGGCAATCTTTAAGGACGGTATTATTAGGCATACAGCTGTAATCCCTTTTGGAGGAAATGTGATTACTGAGGACATAAAAGAAGGGTGTTCAATCATAGAAAAGCAAGCAGAACTCCTAAAAACCAAATTTGGATCCGCTTGGCCAGGGGAAAACAGAGAAACAGAAATTGTGTCTATTCCGGGTTTGAGAGGAAGAGACCCCAAGGAAATTTCCTTAAAAACACTTTCTAAAATCATCAATGCGCGTGTGGTAGAAATCATTGAGCAGGTCTATTTGGAAATTAAGAATTACGGTCATGACGAACAAAAGAAAAAATTAATTGCAGGAATCGTACTGACAGGAGGTGGTAGCCAACTCAAACACCTAAAGCAGTTAGTAGAATACATCACAGGTATGGATACACGTGTAGGATACCCTAGTGAGCACCTGGCTGGAGATACCCAAGAGGCAGTTTCAAGCCCCCTCTTTGCAACCTCTGTTGGACTGTTGATGAGCGCCCTTGAGGGTGAAATGATTGCGGTAGAATCGTCAGAAACTACGGAAAATGAAGAGCTAATAAAAGAAAACGAGCAGCCAGCTGAGGTAGCTATAAAGCGAAAATCAATTTTTGATCGCTTTGGAGAAAAATTAAAAGAATTTTTAGATAATGCATAATTAGTATTCGATATGGATCAAGAAGAAAACAAAGGAATCAGCTTTGATTTACCAAAAAATCGCAGTAATGTCATCAAAGTCATGGGTGTTGGCGGCGGTGGAAGTAATGCGATTAATTATATGTTCCAACAGGGAATTAAAGGAGTTGATTTCATCATCAGTAATACTGATGCTCAGGCACTTTCAGAAAGCGGTGTGCCAACAAAAATTCAATTAGGAGCTAGTTTAACCGAAGGTCTAGGGGCAGGAGCCAACCCTGAAGTTGGTGCAAAAGCCGCCCAAGAAAGTCACGAAGAGATCCACAGCATTTTGTCAACTCAGACCAAAATGATTTTTATCACAGCAGGAATGGGTGGTGGAACTGGTACGGGTGCAGCGCCTATCATTGCTCAAATGGCAAAATCAATGGATATACTTACTGTAGGTATAGTCACCATGCCCTTCCAGTTTGAAGGAAAATTGCGTTTAGAACAAGCACAAAGGGGATTGGAAAAAATAAAAGGGGCTGTAGATGCTCTAATTGTAATCAATAATAATAAGCTGAGAGAGGTTTATGGCAACCTCGGTTTTAAAGCAGGTTTTGCAAAGGCTGATGAAGTTTTGGCTACAGCAGCACGAGGTATCGCAGAGGTTATTACTCATCACTACACTCAAAATATAGATTTAAAGGATGCAAAAACTGTGCTGACAAACTCCGGAACAGCTATTATGGGGTCAGGAACAGCATCAGGAAGTAATAGGGCCCAAGAAGCTATAGTAAAAGCTTTAGATTCCCCGCTTTTAAATGACAATAAAATTATAGGCTGTAAAAATGTACTACTACTGATAGTATCGGGTTCCGACGAGATCACTATTGATGAAATCGGGGAAATCAACGACTATATCCAAACGGAAGCAGGGAATCACACCAATATTATTATGGGGGTTGGTGAAGATGAGAGTTTGGGCAATGAAGTCTCAGTTACCGTTATTGCAACTGGCTTTGGTCAAGAGCAACAAAATGAAATCTCAAATACTGAGGCAAAAAAAATCATTCATTCCTTGGAAGATGAGCAAAAGGTTGTTCATGATCTGAGTGATGCCACCTTGGAGCACAATTCAATTGAATTGAATGAATTTGAAAAGCAAAATGATTTAGCACCTTCAGATTATTATAAACCCACGGTTCCTGAAAATGAAAATCCATTGATTCAGATGAATGCTTTGCTTAATGATTTAGAAGTAGCGTATGAAGTGGTTCCTTACCCCATGGAAACCATAGAAGAGCCTGAAAATCTCCAAAATATGCAATCCGATGAAACTATTGGTCATGAGATTGGAGTCAATAAAGAAGTGGACTTCGAAGTTTCTGAGTTAGATATAGAAGAAACAGAACACAGTATTCCAGATGAGCCCGCGCTGGAAATGAAAGTGGTCGAAGAAGATATACCTGGAATGAATGAAACTGAAGATCTTATTGAGAAAGAGGAGGACCTTGAACAGGCTCTTGATTTTGATTTGAGTTCATCATTTTTTGATGCAGAAGAAAGCCGAGAGGAGGAGGGCAAAGCAGATTTAATTGATTCAGAATCTGAAATTGAAGCCTTAACTACCGAGGAGGAATCAGAGTTTATTTTTAACGAGATAGAGGTCAAAGACCACTTTGATATGGAAGTCATTGATCCTGAGTATGTTGCTACTGAAAGTCAAATTCAAATGGAATTTGAAATGCCTTTGCCTCAAAAAAATGATTCTGAACAAGCCTCAGTTAAGCATAACGAACTTGATGATGTAAAACTTGAGCAGGAAAAAACAATAAAAGATTTTGACGAAGCTGCATTAGAAATAAAATTTAAGGTAAAAGAGTTGGAAGAGACCGATAAAACTGAAGTTTTAGTACAAGAATCGGAGGATGAACCAACTACTACTCCAAAGGAACAAGTTCAGCAAGATCCTTTTAATCAATCTATAGATGAAACTCTTGCAGCTCAAAATGAAAAGAGAAAGGAACATTTAAAAGCATTTAACCACAAGTTTATGCATCAATTACAGCGGGTAGATGATCTAGAAAAACAGCCTGCATATAAGAGACAGGGATTGGATTTAGAAACCGACTTGCCTGATCAACCGTCAAGAACAACTTTGGATACGGACACCAACGATGATATACAAATGCGTTCTAACAACTCATTTTTACACGATAACGTAGATTAACAATAGAAAATATGGGAGTACTAAGTACGCTTACAGAGGAAATGAAAAACGCCATGCGCTCTAAAGACAGTGTAAGGCTTGAGTCTTTAAGGGCAATTAAGTCTGCTGTTTTATTAGCTCAGACTTCAGGAGCAGATTCAGGTGAATTAACTGATGAAGATTCGATCAAATTACTTCAGCGTTTGGTTAAACAGCGAAAAGACAGTGCAGCTATTTTTAGGGATCAAAATCGCCCTGATTTAGCTGAGCCAGAAGAGGCTCAGGCATCTATTATTGAGGAATTCCTTCCAGCACAGATGTCTGAAGATGAATTAGAATCTACTATAAGGTCGATCATAGAAATCTCAGGAGCTTCTGGTATGAAAGACATGGGTAAAGTAATGGGAATAGCTTCTAAACAATTAGCAGGAAAAGCGGATGGCAAAAGAATAGCGGATACTGTGAAAAAAAAGCTAGGAGCCTAAAGCCAAAGCTCTGAGCCTCTTTGGCTCTCACACTTTCTGCAGATTTTATTTTTTTCCTGATTAGTGTTGCTACTAATTAAGCGAAACTCATTTATTGACTTTTCTTGTCTGCACAAATCACATTTTCGCTTTTCCATACCTGCAATATAATCCATTTATCTTTTTAATGGTCCTCAAGGGAAGAGACGACATAAGCAAACTGAGTTCCTTCAGGTTTCAATGAAGGTACATTGATGGTCCCTTGGCCTTCATAAACAGGAGGTGTCAAATCACTGACTAAACTGCTAATTGAATTATAATTTACAAATTAAAACAATACATGAATCATCAATTTCTTCATACTTTAGAGGTATTATTAATCATAAATCAATTAAAATGAAAAAAATTTATTTGTTAGGTGTTTTATTATTCTCTATGCTTGCATTCTCACAAGCTCAAAACTCTTTTGCAGTTTACGAAATGAAAGTAAAAAAAGGTGGCGAAAGAGCACTTGCTCAACTCTTTGATGATTACTGGGGAGACGCTAATTGGAAGTCTGGAGGAGTAAGTGTTGAAAGAATTGCTATTGGTGACAACGATATGACCCACAGAGTAATTGTATTTGGTCAAGTGGGAAATAGAGGAAGAGCTGAAGGTGATGTTAAAGAATTTGAGTGGGCACTATTTCAACAACGAGTAAATGATTATGTTGAGGAATGGGGTCCATCAGCTGCTGGAAGATTTATCAGCTATTTTGGCGGTTCTCCAAATGACTTTCCTTATATTCAACTTTATGAATTTGAAGCTGAAAATCCAGCTGCTTTTAAAACAGCTTTTGAAAAAGTAGCGAAAAAGCTGTCCAAAATCCAAGATGGTAGACCAATGGCTCTTGGAAATTATGATATTGGGGGTGCTGGGGCTACACATTGGGTTGCTATCGGACACAATAATTTTGGTGATTTGCTTGAACAAAAAGTAAAGTATGAGGAGGTTCCAAAAGTCTTACAGGAATTTCTATCTAATAGAGGACCAGTTGAACCAGTAAGAAACTTTACTGTAAATATTATTAAGTGGTATGGTGAACTATAGAAATAAGTAAAATAAAACCCTCCCAAGTGGAGGGTATTTCTTTTACAGCAATGAAGACAATCCAAATCCTCTATAATCCGTTACTATAATTAACCTAACCAAATATTTCCTTGAGGCAAAATGGGGTTGGTTTGTTTAGGGTTTTTAGTCCATATGTGGTAGGGTTATATGCTTACACAAGTATCAAATTATTTAATTTA
>NHDB01000052.1 GCA_002167945.1 Flavobacteriaceae bacterium TMED48
AGAGGGTGCAGGATATTATCCACAAGCAGGGATTAATTTTCTTACAGGATTAAAGCTTCAGTTCTAAAAACGATATGCAACAATTAAGCGTGTGATAAAACGGCCAAAGCTTCCTTCCGGATTAGTATTAAGTAATTGTTGACCGTGGAGTGTGACTTTTAACTGGGTGTTGTATTCTATACCCAGTTCAATTCCATAGCCTGAGGCGAACGGATCAATTTGATCGTTAAAATAGAGTTTACGACTTTCAGCTGAGGATTGATGAAATTGTAAGTGTGGGAACGTCCAAAAAGACAGGCTGCTGTTGGTCAAAGGATCTTCAGCGAGTAATCTTTGGTGTATCCAGCCTAGGCGAAGGTAATGGTCAAAAAAACTGTTGCTTTTAAAATTTGCCAATGGCGATCCTTGTATCCATTTGGTACCCATACTCAATCCAATATTTGAATTTTTGGTTCTATACCGCTTTAATGGAATACGGGTAAATAAGTTACCATGTACAGTTCCACCAATGGGATTCATCAAGAAGTCAAAAGTGTTTAATGTATCAATCTTGTTTCCACGCCAAATCGTTCGCGTTCCAAATACAGTAAACCCCAAATAAAGACCATTTTTAGTGTCGTATCTAAATTTTAAAACTTCGGCAGTTAAATCCAAGTGCTTTAAACTACTTGCTCCAACAATACCAAAGCGTATAAAATGAATCTTAAAGCTGCTTTCCTCCCGCTTTTCTGAAGTAAAATCCAACTCTAATAATTGGGCATTAGTCAATTGACTGCATAGGAAAATTCCTACGATGTAAATGGGAAAATTTAATAAGTGAAAATATTTTCTTTTCATATCCAAAAGATAGCATTAATTGGTTACACTTAGAATACCATTGTAATTTTGAACTTGATAAAAAAGTAATGCTTGAGGAGGGTCTAAGTCCTCACTAGGATTCAATAATTGACCAGTAGCGAGACTGTACTGGAAGTCTTCACAACTGCATACAGCCAATACTCCTTTAATACCCAACTTAGAGCAATTCTCAGGCAAGTGGTTCGGGCAGGTGGCCTCCCACGCAAGAAAGCTGCTTCCGTTTAAATTAAATAAGATAATACCATTAATACCCGCATCTTCAATAAGTAAGCTGCCTCCGACAAAGTTTAATCCACTGTAAAGAGGAAGGGATAAGTTAAATTCTCTTTGAAAACGAACATCAACCAAATAAGGGTTGCGATTTAGTGGCTGTTTACCACAGCTAAACAGTAAAAATATAGAGATAAAAGGCAGATAGAAAGCGGCAATTTTTTTAATGACTTGTCTCAATTGTGTATATTTGATAGTAAATCCACCCTTGGGAGGATTTTTTGTTTATATAAAAAACGTAGAAATTATGAGTAAAGTATCTTATTACACCGAAGAGGGCTTAAAAAAACTACGTCAAGAGTTAAATCAATTGAAAGANGTTGAGCGCCCCAAAGCNTCGCAAGCCATAGCCGAAGCAAGAGATAAAGGCGATTTGAGTGAGAATGCAGAATACGATGCTGCAAAAGAAGCTCAAGGGATGCTTGAAATGCAAATTGCAAAACTAGAAAACACGCTAGCCAATGCGAGAATAATCAATGAATCAGAGCTAGACACTTCAAAAGTTCTAGTGCTTTCTACTGTCGAGGTTAAGAATAAAAGTAATGGTGCTACCATGAAATACACTCTAGTGGCTCAGAGTGAAGCCGATCTTAAAACAGGGAAAATCTCTGTTGATTCTCCTATTGGTAAAGGATTACTCGGAAAAGAGGTAGGAGAAGTTGCTTCAATTTCTGTACCTAACGGTACCATTGAACTNGANATTCTTTCCATAAGTAGAGCNTAGTGGAGACTCTTTTNACTAAAATAATTAATGGTGAAATACCGAGCTATAAAGTAGCAGAGGACGCTTATAGCTTTGCTTTTTTAGACATTAACCCCAACACTAAAGGACATGTTCTCTGTGTGCCTAGAANAGCTGTAGATAAAATTTTTGACTTAGCAGAAGAGGACTATCAGCAATTGATGTCNTTTTCAAGAAGGGTTGCATTGGCGATGAGAACNGTTGTTTCTTGTAAACGANTTGCAATGTCTGTTATCGGTCTTGAAGTTCCCCATGCTCATGTTCACCTGATCCCTATTGAAAAAATGGGAGATGNAAGCTTTCAAAATAAAANAGAGGTTAGCGCCGAGGAAATGAAANCCATTNCAGACCAGATTGCCNATGCGTTTGACGAATTAGCGTAGTCATTTTTCAATCTCCTTATTTAAAGTCANCTGAAATGTAGTGCCTTGTCCGAGAGCAGTTTTTTGTACGCTTATTTTTCCTANATGAAAATCTTCAACAATTCTCTTCGCNAGAGATAATCCGAGTCCCCAACCCCNGGTTTTTGTAGTAAAACCAGGCTTAAATATTTTAGATGCANTCTCTTTTTTCATCCCNGATCCAGANTCTTCAATNAGAATCTCGATATAGGGGGCAAATTCATTGACTCGAATCTTTAATAGTCCTTTACCTTTCATGGCATCAATCCCATTTTTGATTAAGTTTTCTAGTGTCCAACTGATAAGCTGAGGATTGAAAGGAATAATGATTTTTTCTTTAGGGAACTCAAGGTTGAATGTTATTTGGTCTGAGCTTCTTTTTTGGAGATAATCAACTGTTTTTTGGATGGTTTCTAGAATNTTATTTTCTTTTAGTTCGGGTATAGAGCCTACTTTAGAAAAGCGTTCGGTAATTAAATTCAGACGCTCAATATCTTTTTCAATTTCATTTAGTGAGGAAGATTTGGGATCTTTTTCTTTGAGTAAAGTAAGCCAGCCCATCATCGAGGTTAACGGAGTTCCAATTTGGTGTGCGGTCTCTTTCGCCATAGCAGCCCAAAGTCTATTTTGTTCGGCAATTTTAGCCGTTTTAAANACAAAGTATAGTACTGCACCAAAAAGTATGATGATGAGTAGTAATGCTAAGGGATAGTATTGAAGTTTTTTTAATGTGGCAGAGTTGCCGTAATAGAGTTTTTGATCTATAATAAGTGTNCCTAAACTGTNTTTATATTGAATTAGAATAGGCTGATTTTCTTCTTTAATCCTGTCAAGGATACGATACAATTCAGTAGAGTCTTGTTTTTTTTCATCCCATTGAACGTTTCTAATTTCAAGAATTCTTTCTTGGCTATCAACCTGTATCATGGGATTTTGCCCAGAGCGCTGAAGAATCTCAAAAGTCAGATTATTGAGCTCTTGATTTTGAATGTACTCCTCTTGCGCCATTGCCCAGAGTTCCATTTTTGTTCGTTCTTCCCTACTTAGGTTTTGAAATAGAATATTGGTATTCCAGAGAATCAAAGCTACTATGGCAAATGCAANAACAAACCAACTGTGTTTCAGTTTGTCAATAAAGTTTTGGGCGAATTTCATGAGTAGCCTTTCACACGAAGATAATTCAATTTAAGAAAACCTCAGAAAGGCNAAGATCCACCTAAAACTTTTATTATTTTTGTTTGAAATCAAAANACATTATGGAAATAGCTGGGAAAATTAAATGGATCGATGAAACAAAAACCTACGGAACAAATGGTTTTCGAAAAAGAGAAGTGGTCGTAACTACTGAAGAACAATATCCTCAGCATATTTTAGTTGAATTTATTCAAGACAAATGTGAGTTACTCAACGCNTACCAAGTTGGTCAGTCTGTCAAAATTGGAATNAATTTAAGAGGCAGAGAATGGGTAAATCCTCAAGGAGAGACCAAATACTTTAATTCTGTTCAAGGGTGGAGAATTGAAGAAGCTGGAGCTGCTGCTCCCTCAGAAATGCCNCCTATGCCTCCTGCCTCAGCATTCAAAGCTGCTGAAGGAGATGCGAATGAGGNCGAAGACGATTTGCCGTTTTAAGAAGACGATTCAATTTCTCNGTATCTAAAACAATCTACTAAATGGTCATTGACCATTCCTGTAGNTTGCATATGGGAATAAACTATNGTGGGNCCTANAAANTTAAACCCTTCATTTTTTAGAACCTTACTAATTTTTTCAGCAAGGGGTGTAAAAGGNGGNACTTCATCTAGCGTTTTAAATGTATTGACGANTGGNTTCCCTGCTGTAAACTGCCANATAAATTNAGAGAAACTTCCGTATCTATTTTGGATTTTAATAAAGGCTTGTGCATTGCTTACAGTAGCATCGATTTTCAATCGATTTCGAATGATACCCTTATCATTCATCAGTTCAATTTTTTTTTGGNCNCTGTAGCGNGCTANTTTGTTGNAGTCAAAACCATCAAAAGCAGTAGAAAAATTCCTCCTTTTGCGCAGTATTGTAATCCAACTCAAGCCTGCCTGAAAACTCTCTAATNTTAAAAATTCAAAGAGTTTTTGATCGTCATAAACCGGGACCCCCCATTCAGTATCGTGATAGTTTTCGTNTAAAGNATCACCAAGGCACCAATCACATTTCTTTTTGNCCATAAATTAAAGGTAAAAAAAAAGCATCCATNAGGATGCTTTTNATAATCTGTAAGTGTGCTGTTTAGACTAAAGCAATACGCTCAAAACCNGTAACCGCAGCGTCTCCTGNAGACTTAACATAGGCCGCAACAGAGACTTTACTGTCTTTAATAAAATCTTGATTGACTAGAGTATTGTCCTTGTAAAATCTTTTAATTTTTCCTTTGACAATATTGTCCAACATCGCTTCAGGCTTCCCTTCTTGACGAAGTTGATCCTTAGCAATTTCAATTTCTTTCTCAACAACACTAGCGTCAACTTGCTCTTCGTTAAGCGCAATTGGNTTCATTGCGGCNACTTGCATNGCTACGTTTTTAGCAACTTCTNCNCCATTGTCGATTGCTCCTGAAAGGCCNACAAGTGTNGCNATTTTATTTCCTGCATGAATATAACTCCCNACAAAAGGTGCTTTTAGAGTTTTAAAAGACCCGATTTCGATCTTTTCCCCAATNACACCAGTTTGCTCAGTCAATTTTTCTGCAACGGTCATCCCGTCAAAAGCAGATCCTAAAAAGTCGTCCATTGAATCATATGCCAACGCTTGGTCTACAAGATCATTGGCAAGTTTTAAATAAGAGTCATTTTTAGCGACAAAATCAGTTTCACAATTNACTGAAACAACCACTCCAGCAGTTTTGTCTGCATTTACTTTAGCCAATACCACTCCTTCANAGGAGTCTCTATCAGCTCTATTTGCAGCTACCTTCTGCCCTTTTTTTCTTAGGTTTTCAACAGCTTTATCAAAGTCTCCTTCGGCTTCAACAAGCGCTTTTTTACAATCCATCATCCCCGCGCCTGTGGCTTGACGGAGTTTGTTTACTTCTGATGCAGTAATTTTCACAGTTCTTTATTTTAAAATGTTATGCTTCCTTTTCTTTTGTTTCCTCTGNACTAGCTTCTGCTGCTGGCGCTTCTTCTTTAGGTTCTTTAGCTGGTGTTTCAGCGGTCGCNTCTGCAACTACTTCTTTANCCTCCTCTTNCTTTGCTGCAGCTTCCATGTCTTTAGCATCGCTATCTGAAGTAGCTTCTTTNTCTTTCTTTCTTTCACCAAGACCCTCTGCAACTGCANCNGTTACTAGGCCTAAGATCTTTTCGATTGATTTAGAAGCATCGTCATTGGAAGGGATTACAAANTCTACATCTCTTGGATCAGAATTCGTATCAACCATNGCAAAGATTGGGATTTTCAGTTTTTGAGCCTCTTTAACTGCGATNTGCTCNCGAGTTGTATCTACAATAAAGATAGCACCTGGCAATCGAGTCATTTCTGTNATAGACCCTAAGTTTTTCTCCAACTTNGCTCTTAATCGGTCAACCTGAAGGCGTTCTTTTTTAGAAAGCGTTTCAAANGTACCATCCTTTTTCATGCGATCAATTGCCCCCATTTTCTTTACCGCTTTTCTAATGGTTACGAAATTGGTCAACATTCCACCAGGCCAACGCTCAGTGATGTAAGGCATGTTCACCGATTTTGCTTTTTCAGCAACGATGTCTTTGGCCTGTTTTTTTGTTGCAACAAATAAGATTTTTCTCCCTGACGAAGCAATTTTCTTTAAGGCTTCATTGGTTTCTTCAATCTTGGCTGCAGTTTTGTAGAGATTGATAATGTGGATTCCATTACGCTCCATATAGATATAGGGAGCCATGTTAGGATTCCATTTTCGAGTTAAGTGTCCAAAATGGACGCCTGCATTAAGCAGATCATTTACTTCTGGTTTTGCCATTTTTTTTAGTTTACGTTCCTTTTGATTAGCAACAAATCTTAAGATTTGTTTAGATGCTAAACTAACATACGCCGTAGCGATTCAAGCAACTGGTTTAATTAATAAATGAATGAACTTTGTCTTGCCAAAACAAGACGGTACCAATTAACGTTTTGAGAATTGGAATTTTTTTCTTGCTTTCTTCTGTCCGAACTTTTTACGCTCAACCATACGAGGGTCACGTGTCAATAAACCCTCTGGCTTTAAATCAGCTCGGTACTCTTCGTTGATTTTACAAAGCGCTCTAGAGATGGCTAGACGAACAGCTTCTGCTTGACCAGTTGTACCTCCTCCTTTTACCGTAACATTTAAATCGTAGTTACCTTCGGTATTGGTTAACAAAAAAGGTTGTTGGATTTTGTATTGTAAAGTTGAGGTAGGAAAATAGTCAGTGTATTTCTTTTTGTTAACCGTGATTGCTCCTTTTCCTTCGCTAACGTAGATACGAGCGACAGAAGTTTTTCTACGGCCTATTGTGTGAACAGTATCCATTATAGATAATCGTTTATGTTAATGGTTTTTGGATTTTGTGCATCATGCTGGTGCTCTGCACCACCATGAACACGTAGGTTTCTGAATAAATCAGCGCCTAATTTATTTTTAGGGAGCATACCTCTTACTGCATTTTCAACTAGTCGAGTATCTCTTTTGTTGTGCAATTGAGTAGCGTTGAGTGTTCGTTGACCACCAGGATATCCTGTATGACGCACATATTCTTTTTGTTCCCATTTCTTTCCGCTCAAGGTGACATGCGCAGCATTGATAACAATTACGTTATCACCGCAGTCTACATGAGGAGTATAATTGGGTTTGTATTTACCTCTTAAAAAATTTGCAATAATTGCAGAAACTCTTCCAAGTGGAAGGTCTTTAACGTCAACTACAACCCACTCTTTGTTGACTGTGTTGGCATTTGCAGAAATTGTTTTGTAACTTAATGTATTCACAATAAATAATTTAAACCGTTAAAAATTGTTCCAACGGGCTGCAAATGTACAATTATAAATGAGTTTGAAAAAATTTTTTATTCTAATTTTCACTGGAGTAAAACCCAGCCTTGCTTTTTGTTAATGGGCTTCTAACCAGTTGTTTCCAATTCCCATATCAACGACCAAAGGAACATCTAACGAAAAGGCATTTTCCATTTCATTTTTAACCATCTTCTGCAGTGCTTCGACTTCTTCTTTGGGCACGTCAAAAACCAGTTCGTCATGGACTTGGAGCAGCATTTTCGCTTTCCAGTTCTCACTTTCTAGTTTTGACTGAATGGCAATCATGGCTAATTTGATGATATCTGCTGCACTTCCCTGAATTGGAGCATTAACGGCATTGCGTTCTGCTGCTCCTCGAACAACTGCATTTTGAGAGTTGATATCTTTTAAATAGCGTCTTCTCCCCAAGACCGTTGTTACATAGCCGTTGTCTCTGGCGAAGTCCACTTGTTCGTGAATGTAGTTTCGCAATTTAGGATAGGTAGCATAGTAGGTGTCGATAAGTTCTTTGGCCTCAGTTCTGTTCAAATCAGTTTGTTGACTAAGTCCAAAGGCAGAAACGCCATAGATGATTCCGAAATTGACGGTTTTTGCATTGCTTCTTTGGGTACGGGTGACTTCCTCTAAAGGAACATTAAACACCTTAGCGGCTGTAGCTTGATGGATGTCTTCGTTATTCAAAAAAGCGGTAAGCATTCCCTCATCTTTGCTTAAAGCGGCTATAATCCGCAACTCGATTTGAGAATAATCCGCAGCCATTAATACATGTTGATTGTCTCTTGGGACAAATGCCTTTCTAACTTGTTGTCCACGTGCTGTTCGGATTGGAATATTTTGAAGGTTAGGGTTGTTACTACTCAATCGACCTGTGGCGGCAACAGCTTGATTGTAAATAGTGTGTACTCGCCCTGTTTTAGGATTAATGTCTTTGGGCAGTGCATCGACGTAAGTGTTTTGTAATTTTTTTAGTGAACGCCAGTCTAAGATATCCGAAACGATAGGGTGCTCTCTGGCGAGATAGGAGAGTACATCTTCGGCTGTTGAATACTGACCAGTTTTAGTTTTTTTAGGCTTATCTACTAGTTTAAGTTTATCAAAAAGAATTGGACCTAATTGTTTTGGAGAAGCCAGATTGAAAGTTTCTCCAGCAGCATCAAAAATTGTTTTTTCCAATTTTTGAATGTCTACGGTCAGTTTTTTAGACAATTCTTCAAGGAAAGGAACATCCAAATTAATCCCTTCACATTCCATTGCAGTCAATACTTTGACAAGAGGGAGTTCTACTTTTTTATACAAATCCATCGTTTGAGCAGCGAGCATTTCCTTTTCAAAATAGTCCTTGAGTTGGTAGGTAATGTCTG
>NHDB01000007.1 GCA_002167945.1 Flavobacteriaceae bacterium TMED48
CTGGATACTGAAGTAGGAAAGATTTGGGATGCTGTAAAAGCACGAGGTCAAGAAGACAATACCCTGATCTTGTTTACCAGTGATAACGGGCCCACATTTGCTGGAGGAGTTGAAGCTGACTATTTCAACAGTGCAGCAGGCTTTAGAGGGTTAAAAATGGATGTGTACGAAGGGGGGATCCGTATTCCTTTTATCGCTTATTGGAAAGGAAAAATTCAACCCGGTTCGGTTTCTGAATTGGTCTCTGGGCATTGGGATATGTACAACACCTTTGCAGAGTTGAGTGGGCAAAATCAAAGTTCGCCTGATGGAATTTCCATAGTACCGGAATTGTTGGGTAAAAAAGGACAACAGCAACATGAGTATATCTATTTTGAATACCCTGAAAAAAGGGGACAGATTGCCTTGAGAATGGGAGATTGGAAAGGAGTGAAAGTGGAAATGAAAACAAATCCCAATGTTGCATGGGAATTGTACAACCTTAAAGAAGATCCCGAAGAGCAAAACAACCTAGCAGGTCAACATCCTGAGATTGTGGGACAAATTGACTCAATTCAACGAATTGCCCATCGACACCCACATATCAGAGAATGGGAATTTATAGATCCAAAATATAAATGATAGACCAAATGAAGTTTTCAGTAAAACAGAAATTAAATATTCTAAGTATCCTTTTGATTTCAATCTCGAGTTGTACTTCAGTTGAAGAACCGCTAACAGCTGTAGGTCCAGTTCCTAACGAGTATCAATTGGCTTGGCAAGAATTGGAGTATTACGCTTTTATTCATTTTAATATGAACACCTTTACCAATAAAGAATGGGGTTATGGTGATGAGCAGCCTTCTCAATTTAACCCAACTGAATTGGACACCCGCCAATGGGCAAGAGTGGCTAAAGAGTCGGGAATGAAGGGAATTATAATTACCGCCAAACATCACGATGGATTTTGCTTATGGCCCAGTAAGTTCACAGAGCATTCAGTTAAAAATTCTCCATGGAGAGAAGGTAAGGGAGACTTGATTCGAGAATTGTCTGAAGCTTGTAAGGAATACGGATTGAAATTTGGTGTTTATTTGTCACCCTGGGATCGAAATCATCCCGCATACGGATCGGCCGAGTACATCACCTATTTCCGCAACCAATTAAGAGAGTTGTTGACCCAATACGGAGATATTTTTGAGGTATGGTTTGACGGTGCCAACGGAGGAGATGGATATTATGGAGGAGCAAATGAGGAACGCAGAGTAGATAAAAAGTCTTATTACGATTGGCCCACAACTATTGAAATGGTTCGTAGGCTTCAACCTCAAGCAGTAATTTTTAGTGATGCAGGTCCAGATATACGCTGGGTTGGAAACGAAAAAGGATATGCCAATGAAACAACTTGGTCACCGATTTATCGCGACAGCGTCTATGCTGGTATGCCTGATTTTCAACGTTTTGCTGCAGGACAGGAAAACGGAACCCATTGGGTGCCAACAGAAACAGATGTATCTATTCGTCCCGGATGGTATTACCACCCAGAACAAGACAATCAAGTCAAATCACTTTCTAAACTTGTGGATATTTATTACAATTCAGTTGGGCTAAACAGTTCGTTATTGCTGAACCTTCCTGTTGACACCCGCGGTCTAGTTCACGAAAATGAAGTGGCTAATCTCAAGGCTTTGGCTGAATTTTTAAAGGAGACCTTTGCTGTCAACTATGCTAAAGGGCAGCAGCTTAAAACCAGCACAACGGCAAAAGGCTATAGTAATACGGCCTTGTTAGATGACGATTTAAAAAGCTATTGGGTTTCTCAATCTAAGGATCCATCACCAACAATCGAACTCCTGCTTGAAAAGCCCGTTGAGGTAAACACGTTTATGATTCAAGAATACCTACCCTTGGGTCAGCGGATCAAGTCTTTTAGCTTAGAGGTTTTAAGCAATGGAGCATGGGAAAAGGTGTATGAGGGTTCTACCATCGGAAACAAGCGGCTGGTTCGTTTTGACACCCAAGCAGTCGAAGGAATTCGATTTACAGTCACAGATACGAAAGATCGAGCAGTTTTTTCCAATATGGGATTGTTTAAAGCACCTAAATTAAATGAGTAATATGTTCAGATATTTTTTATTTTTTTCATTTTTAATAAGTTTTTTTATTGCTTGTGTAACTCCAAAGCAAGAGGCACCACCCAATATTGTGCTGTTTTTTGTTGACGATATGGGTTGGCAAGATACCTCGGTTCCTTTTTGGAATCAGGCCACAGCTTTTAATGAAATTTATCAAACCCCTAATATGGAGCGTTTGGCAGCAAAAGGAGTCAAATTTACCAATGCTTATGCAACTCCCGTTTGCTCTCCAACACGAGTAAGTTTGATGACGGGCATGAACGCCGCCAGACATCGGGTTACCAATTGGACGTTAAGACCTGATCAAAAGCAACCGATGGAACTCAATCATCCCAGTTTGAGTTTTCCANATTGGAATTTTAATGGTATCGGTTTAGATCCATCTACACCAAATGCAGCTTATGCAAAACCCCTTCCACAACTATTGTCTGAAAAGGGATATTATACCATACATGCAGGTAAAGCCCATTTTGGAGCCATTGGCTACCCGTCTTCCAATCCAATCAATTTGGGATTTGACATTAATATTGCAGGCCATGCAGCTGGAGCACCAGAAAGTTATCTAGGTAGAGATAATTTTGGAAATGGAAAGCCCGGTAAAGAAGTTTGGGCCGTTCCTGGTTTGGAAAAATACCACGGTGAAGATATCTTTTTGACAGAAGCTCTCACCAAAGAAGTACTCCAAGCTGTGAGTGAGCCAGTAGAAAATAAGCAGCCTTTTTTTCTGTACTTTGCACTCTACGGGATTCACACACCTTTAATGGCAAATGACCGTTTTGTGGAACCCTATCGCAAAAGGGGTATGGAGGAACCTGAGGTACGATATGCTTCCATGATTGAAAGTATGGATGAAGCTTTAGGAGGGGTGCTCGATTATCTCGAAGCCAATAAACTCGAAAACAATACTGTCATCTTNTTTATGTCTGACAATGGGGGACTTAGTGCTGTGGCAAGAGGNGTTGAAAAACACACCCATAATCTTCCTTTGAAAAGTGGAAAAGGTTCGATATATGAAGGAGGGATACGTGTACCCATGCTGGCTTATTGGCCAAATAAAACTCCTGTCAATGCAATTAATCCCACTCCCCTAATTATTGAAGATTTTTTCCCGTCTATTTTGGAAATTGCTAAAGTGAATGACGATTCCTTACCTCAAATTGTAGATGGACAGAGTTTTGTTCCATTGCTCGTAAACAAGTCTGAGGAAGCAATCAACCGCCCACTATTTTGGCATTATCCAAATGAATGGGGTCCAGAGGGACCGGGTATAGGGAGTTATAGTGCTGTTCGAGAAGGAGATTGGAAGTTGATTTACTTCCACACTGACCAGAGCTTGGAGCTGTACAATTTAAAAGACGATATCCAAGAGAACAATAATCTAGTCGAATCAAATGCTGAGAAAACAAAGGAACTGGTGACAGTTTTAACAGCTCACCTACAAGCAGTAAATGCTCAAATGCCAGCAGATAAAATCACTGGAGAAATCGTACCTTGGCCAAAGACTATATTGAACGCAAAAAAATGAATTCCTTTTTAAAGTCTAAATTATTTACTCCACTACTACTTTCATTAACCCTTGGTCTAGCACCTTTTACCCCCGAACCTCATTTGGCAGGGAAAATACGTTGGGTTATGGGAGGAGGAGTAGGGATGTCTACCATGGATGTTTTTGATCTTGTTCT
This sequence comes from Flavobacteriaceae bacterium TMED48, assembly GCA_002167945.1. Classification (GTDB taxonomy): domain Bacteria; phylum Bacteroidota; class Bacteroidia; order Flavobacteriales; family Flavobacteriaceae; genus MS024-2A. The sequence continues at coordinate 3,797 of NHDB01000007.1, forward strand.
TCACGGAGCTCCTTGGATTTGGTTAGTCTATACTTTAGGAACAAGTTTAAAGACTTCTGCGAAAATATAAGTAAATTAGATTCAACTAAAAAAGTAGAATTATGGCAACTTACGAATGTGCATCATGTGGAATGGCGGTTAATGCAAGCTGTGCTAAATGTGAACAACCACTTGAAAACGATCACCTAACACTTGACGATGGCAGTATTGTTCAAATTTCAATTTGTAGAAATTGTGAAGGTAAAATCAAATCACCACAGTGTTGTGGTGCTGATATGAGTTGCGAGGTATAAATTACTTTTAGAGGGTATTATCCCATCAAGGACTGGACTTTCATCGCCAATCCCATATCTCCAGTAATTTTTATTTGACCTCCCATTACGGCCATCATTGGATTGATATCTCCATCTCTTAGTTTTTGAAGGACCTCAGCTGTTAGGCTGATGGTACAATCAGCTTCCCCGTTTGAGGCANTCACCGTATTAGTTTCTCCAGTACCGTCAATTAAAATCCCCTGACCGTCAACTTCAAATTTAATTGAACCACCAATAGGGGCTGCAGTTGAAGCGCGTTTTTCAAATTGGGAAATCATGTTTTCTAGACTCATAATATTGTTTTTTTAAAAGTAAAAATAAAAAATGACACCGTGTCATTTTTTTAATTAAATTTAAAGATTCAAAATCTACAATATGAATTATCGATTGAAAAAAGTAGCCGTTTTAGGATCAGGAGTAATGGGCTCTGGAATAGCTTGCCATCTAGCAAATGTTGGTATGGAGGTATTGATGTTGGATATAGTCACCCCCAATCTTAGTGACAGTGACTCCAAAGACAGTACACTTAGAAATAAGTTAGTCAACACAGCTTTACAAAAAACAATTAAATCCAAACCGGCTCCATTATACCACAGTTCATTTGCTTCGCGAATTCAAACCGGTAATTTTGAAGATGACTTTGAAAAGATCACCGAGTCTGACTGGATTATAGAGGTAGTAGTAGAAAACCTTAAAATCAAAAAGCAGATTTTTGAAAAAGTAGATCAGTACCGAAAAAAGGGGAGTTTGATCAGTTCCAACACTTCAAGTATTCCCATTCACTTATTAGCAGAAGGACGTTCAGATGATTTTAAAAGCTGTTTTAGCGGAACTCATTTCTTTAACCCTGCACGTTATTTAAGATTGCTAGAGGTCATTCCAATCGCTGAAACCAAAACAGAGGTTGTTGATTTCTTTATGGAGTTTGGAAAGGTGACTCTCGGAAAGCAAACAGTTCTTTGTAAAGATACGCCTGCTTTTATTGGGAATCGTATAGGGGTGATGTCGGGTACGGAAATGACATTACTTACAGATAAATACGATTTCAAAATCGAAGAGGTCGATGCCATGACGGGTTCCTTAATCGGTCGTCCAAATACTGCAACCTTTCGTTTACAGGATTTAGTTGGTTTGGATACAGGGGATAATGTGACTCGTTTTGTATCAGCAAATGTCCAAGGAGACGACTATATCGATCAACTTAAAAATCGACCTGAGCCCAAGTTTGTAAAGTTTCTTTTGGACAACAAATTCCTTGGAAATAAAACAGGGAAAGGATTTTATGAAAAGACCTCGGAGAAAGATGAAAAGGGAAAAACCATCATCAATGCACTCAATCTTAAGACCCTGACCTATGAAGCTGCCATACGACCCAAAATGGAGCTTGTAAAAACAGCAAAGGGAATGGAGTTGATGGATAAAAGACTACAATACCTCGTTGAAGGTGATACCAAAGGGCAGCAATTTTTTGCAGAATATTTCGGCCAATTATTTGGTTATTCAGCGGCTCGAGTTCCAGAAATATCCGATCAATACTATCCTGTAGACGATGCCATGCGCACCGGTTATTTTTGGGATTATGGACCTTTTGAATATTGGGATCTGATGGGATTTGAATTGGGAGTAAATCTAATTGAAAAAGTGGGTGCGGTTGTTCCCACTTGGATTACAGAAATGAAAGCGAATGGGAATTCTCAGTTCTACAAATTTGAAGGAGGCAAGAAAAAATTCTATAACATTGAAACTAAAAAATACGAAGCTGTTCCTGGAACAGAAGCCTTTGTACTTTTGGACAGTTTTAGATCCCAATCCCCACTGGTAAAAAACAGCGAATGTGTTGTTCACGATATAGGTGAGGGTGTTCTTTGTTTAGAATTTACTGGTAAAAGCAACTCTATAGGCGAAGGGGTTGGTAAAGCATTATTGGAAACCATTCAATTGGTTGAAGAAGGGAATTGGAAAGGCTTGGTTATCGGAAACAACGCCAAACAATTTTCTGTAGGAGCCAATTTGATGAATATCGGCATGTTTGCAATGCAAAAACAGTTTGATGTTTTAGAACGCTTTGTAGATGATTTTCAGCAGATCAATATGAAAATACGCACCTCTAAATTTCCTGTAGTTGTTGCTACTCAGGGCTATGTCTTCGGAGGAGGATGTGAAATAGCCATGCACTGCGACGCTGGAATTTACGCAGCAGAATCTTATATAGGTTTGGTTGAAGTTGGAGTAGGACTTCTTCCGGGAGGTGGAGGAACTAAAGAATTTGCTCTTCGAGCCTCAGATGATTTTTTTGAAGGAGATGTACAATCACCCACTCTGATCAATTACTTTAAATCCATAGCTACTGCAGCCGTTTCTACTTCAGCACATGAAGCCTTTGATTTAAAATACCTCAGAAAAGAAAGAGACGAGGTTTGTGTCAATACTCCAATGAATATTGGTCTGGCGAAAGCCAAAGTATTGGATTTGGCTCAAAATTATATTGCACCTTCCGCAAGGGAGGACGTACAGGTTTTAGGAGGAGCAGGAATGAGCGTATTGTATTCTGCCATTAATGAATTTAGAATGGGTGAATACATGTCAGATTACGATGTTGAAATTGCTCAAAAAATTGCCTACGTCATTTGTGGAGGAGATTTAACAGCACCGCAGCATGTCAGTGAGCAATACCTACTCGATATTGAAAGAGAAGGTTTTATGAGCTTATTGGGTAATCAAAAAACTCTTGATCGAATACAGTACTTATTAATGAACAACAAACCCTTAAGAAATTAAATTATGGAAGCATATATTGTAAAAGGCTATCGCTCTGCGATCGGAAAAGCAAAAAAAGGAGGGTTTAAAAATTACCGTTCAGACGATTTGGCGGTGGATGTGATCAAACATTTGATGCAAGNAGTGCCTGAGATAGACCCAAAAACGGTAGATGACGTCATCGTTGGTTGTGCCAATCCTGAAGGAGAGCAAGGCCTGCAAATTGGGCGACTGATTTCAGCGAGAGCACTGGGCAAAGAAGTCCCTGGGGTGACCATCAATCGTTATTGTGCCTCTGGATTGGAGTCCATTTCTCAGGCAGTCGCTAAAATTAAGGCAGGCTTTGGAGAAATTTATATCGCAGGTGGAATTGAAAGTATGAGCATGATCCCCATGACGGGTTACAAGCTTGCTCCTAGTTATAAAGCCAATATTGAAAATATCAATTATCACGTCAGTATGGGGCACACTGCCGAAGCTGTTTCTGATAAGTATGGAATNACNAGAGAGGCTGCAGATCAATTTGCCTATGATTCTCACAAAAAAGCAGCTGCAGCCATTGATGCTGGAAAATTTGACGAGCAAATTGTTGCTGTAGAGGTTGAAGATGTTTTTGTAAAAGATGGAAAAAAAGTAACGAGCAGGCATACAGTTGCGATGGACGAGGGAGTAAGGAGAGATACAACTTTGGAAGGACTTGCCAAACTGCGTCCAGTATTTAAAAAAGGAGGGGTGGTTACTGCTGGGAATGCCTCTCAAACTTCCGATGGAGCCGCTTTTACTCTAGTGGTCAGTGAAGCCGTAGTCAAAGCGTTAAACCTAGAGCCTGTNGCACGATTGGCAGCCTGTGCAGTAGGAGGTGTTGAGCCGCTCTATATGGGTATTGGTCCTTGTATNGCCATTCCAAAAGCCTTAAAACAAGCCGATTTAAAGCTCTCCGATATAGAACAAACAGAACTGAATGAAGCCTTTGCTGCTCAGGCACTTGCTGTTATTNAAGAAGCGGGCTTAAACCCTGAAACTGTAAATGTCAATGGAGGTGCTTTGGCACTAGGACACCCCCTAGGATGTACTGGAGCAAAATTGAGTATTCAATTGCTGGAAGAGATGAAGTTGCGCAAACAGCGTTANGGAATGGTCACTGCCTGTGTAGGAGGAGGACAAGGTATTGCAGGAATTTTTGAGCGCTTGTAAGAATGAAAGAGTCAGAACTGATTCTTGGTAAACGGGAAATTCAAAAACAGCAAGTACGCGAACGTATCTTGGATGAGGCCCTTAGCCTTTTTTCCGAAAGAGGCTTTGAAAAAACGACAGTGGCCGATATTGTAGGTCAATGTGATATTGCCCGTGGTACGTTTTACAACTATTTCCCCGATATGAATAGCCTTTTTGATGCTTTGATTAATCAACTTAATCAGCGTATTATAGAAGCCATACAGCATACGCGAAAACAAACTGACAATCTCTACGATTACTTATACGGAACCTTTAAAAGTTATTTTGATCTGATTGGAAGTGAACAGATGATACAATTCCATATCGTCAATCAAGCNTATATCAGACAGAGCTCATATCAAAGTGATTTGATTAAAGTGATCGTAAAAAACTTAAATAGGGATCTCAAATCGGATCTAAACATCAAAGCATTTAATGAAAAATACGAGTTTTTGTTGCTCAGCTATATGCTTGTTGGNAGTCCACCAGAACTCTTTTTAGCCACCCATACNACNGATATCAATCTCTCTAGCGAACAGCTAGCCACTTTTTTATCCAAGCTGTTTTATAAGGTGTTGATGGAATAGTAATAAAACTATATTCAAAAANCCTAAAACCTCTCCCCTCTAAAAAGAGGGGAAGTGCAACTAGTTGCGCAGGGGTGTGTTAAAGTTTTTTAACTACATAAGTCACTATACCCCAAATAATAAGTTCGTTTTCTTCCGTTACTTTTATCGGCTGGTATTTTGGATTTTCAGGGATTAAAAAGACCCCGTCAGCAGCTACTTTTAGCCGCTTTACCGTAAACTCTCCATCAATATAGCAGACAGCGATTTTATCGTGTTGGGGCTCCATACTTCTATCGATAACCAAAAGGTCACCGTCGTCCAGACCGGCACCTTGCATGGATTCCCCTGAGACTCTNGCGTAGAAGGTAGCTTCTTCATTGCGGACTACTTCTTGATCGATGCTGATGCGCAGTTCTTTAAAGTCGTCGGCAGGAGAAGGAAAGCCTGCAGAGATTCCTTCTTGGACCAAATGCANTGATTTTTGTTGGTCTTGATCGGGATGGNAAAAAGTCAATTTTTGTGGTTCCATAGTTTATTTTACCTGAATAATTTCATTGATTTCAGTAGTATAGCGTTTTGACAGATGTTCTTGTTTCATTTTCCATGTACGTTGTAAATCCTGGTTGGCAAGTTTCATCTGATGTGGCCCAAAGCGCTTGTGAATACGGTCTAAAGCCTGCATTACTGCTAAATGTTTTACTTCTTCCCCTCCAAATAAGGGAAGTTGGCGGGTGGCGGTAGGGACTAGGCCCATTATCATGACTCCCGCTTTTTTGTAATGGATTCCCTCTTTAAAAATTTTACGCAATCCCCATACTGCGTATTTGCTCAGTGTGATACTGGAATTGGTGGCATAGGGTAGTGTCAGTACACAACTGTTTCGATAAGGAGTTGCTCCTTGCTTATGAGGATCGCTACGCAAAAAAACGAGCAATGCAGTACAGCTGCTTTGCTGTTTTCTCATTTTTTCTGCACAGCTACCGGCAAAGGTGGAAATGCGTTCTTCCAAATCATCAAAAGCAGTCAGGGTTCCTTCAAAGCTTCGGGTGGTTGCAATTCCCTTTTTGGGAGGCTGAACTTCTTCCAGTTGGATGGAGGGCAATCCCTGCAAGTCTTTTTTCAGTCGAAGTCCTAATACGCTCATCTGTTTGCGAATCCAATCGTCCGGTAGCTTTGTAAACTGCCAAGCGTTTGTTACTCCCATAGCTTCAAGTCGCTTGCGGTGTTGTCTGCCTATGCCCCACACATCGCCGATGGCAGTCCATTTTAGGGCTTTAACTCTTTTGTCTTCGGTGTCGATACAGTAAACACCTCCTGTTTTTAAATCGTATTTTTTGGCAATTTTATTGGCGATTTTTGCCAGGGCTTTACTCGGCCCCATACCTACAGAAACGGGGATTCCTGTCCAACGACGCACTTGCTTTCGCATGCGTTGTCCTTCTGCTTCAAGATCGAACAAATCAAAACCTTTGAATTGTAAAAAGGCTTCGTCTATACTGTAAATTTCTAGATTGGGAGTATACTGTTCTAAGATGGACATTACCCGACTACTCATATCGCCGTAGAGGGGGTAGTTGGAAGAAAAAACCTTAACTCCTTTTTGNTTAAAAAAAGAGCGGTATTGAAATGCGGGAGCTCCCATGGGGATGCCCAAGGCCTTNGCTTCATTGCTTCGCGCAATGACACAACCGTCGTTATTTGAAAGAATAACCACAGCTTTGCCTTCCCATTGGGGTTGAAAAACCCGCTCACAAGAAGCGTAAAAATTGTTACAATCGACCAGTGCAAACATGGGTAAAAAGGTATTAAAATGTTCCCTAAGTTCGAACAAGAGTTTGGCTTATTTTTCTCTGACTTCGACCTGAGGGAGTTCGTCCAATCACACCCTGAGTTTTAAAGCAGTAAAAAGAGTAAGTCCGCCTTTGAAAGAGTGGATTTAGGACTGTATTTATTTATTAAAAATGTAGTTTTACAGGATTCGTTGTATTTTTAAAGAAATAGAGAAACACTTCAATCAAAAGTTGTAATTTTGTTATTGGATTTTAGTAGCGCTTTTTTGCATGGATAATTATTCGTTTTTAAATGCTGCTCATACGGCTCATTTTGCAGCACTTTATGATCAGTATTTACAACAACCTGACAGTGTAGAGCCCAGTTGGAGGGCTTTTTTTCAAGGCTTTGATTTTGGTTTAGAAAGCAATGGTTCAACGACAACCGAAACCGTTGAGGTACCCGAGCATTTACAAAAAGAGTTTAGAGTGGTAAAACTCATTGATGGCTACCGCAGCCGTGGACATTTATTTACCAAAACAAATCCTGTTAGAGAGCGAAGAAAGTACAGCCCAACACTCGATATTGAAAACTTTGGGCTTTCAGAGTCTGACTTATCAACTGTTTTTAACGCAGGGGAGATTATGGCCATAGGCCCAAGTAGCTTGCAGACCATCATCTACCATTTACAGCGCATCTATTGTGACTCTATTGGTATAGAGTATATGTACATTCGAAACCCGGAAAAGATCAATTGGATTCAACAACGCTTGAACGTGAATGACAACCACCCTCAGTTTTCGGATGAGCAGAAAAAGCACATTCTAAAAAAATTAAATGAAGCGGTAAGTTTCGAAAACTTTTTACATACCAAATACGTTGGGCAGAAGCGCTTTTCTTTAGAAGGTGGAGAATCCTTAATACCCGCCTTAGATGCAGTAGTGGAAGCTGCAGCAAATCAAGGAGTAGAGGAATTTGTAATGGGAATGGCACACCGAGGTCGATTGAATGCTTTAACCAATATTTTTGGAAAATCGACAAAAGATATATTTAGCGAATTTGACGGTAAGGATTACGAAGAAGTCATTTTTGATGGAGATGTTAAATACCATTTAGGCTGGACTTCTCAACGAATTACAGATAACGGCAAAAAAATAAACATGAATATTGCTCCCAACCCTTCTCATTTAGAGACGGTAGGTGCAGTAGTGGAAGGAATTACCCGAGCAAAGCTGGAAAATAAATTTGAAGGAAACACCAATAAGGTTTTACCGATAATCGTGCATGGAGATGCTGCTATCGCAGGACAAGGATTGCCCTATGAGATTGTCCAGATGGCAAAACTCAAAGGCTATGGAACAGGAGGAACCGTTCATATTGTTGTAAACAATCAAATCGGATTTACAACCAACTATTTGGATGCCCGATCAAGTACTTATTGTACGGATGTTGCCAAAGTAACCCTTTCACCTGTATTGCACGTCAATGCAGATGATGTGGAAGCTGTAGTTCATGCAACACTATTTGCCTTAGATTTTCGCATGCGTTTTGGACAAGATGTCTTTATCGATTTGTTAGGATATCGAAAGTACGGTCATAACGAAGGAGACGAACCGCGATTTACACAACCAGAACTCTATAAGGCAATTTCTAGACACCCTAATCCAAGAGATATATACGCTTCGAATTTATTGGAAAGCGGACATATACAAGAAGGGCATGTCAAGGAACTGGAAAAACAATATAAAAGTATACTTGAAGACGATCTGCAAGATTCAAGAAAGATAGAAACCACAGTCATTACCCCTTTTATGGAAGACGAATGGAAAACATTCAAAAGGGTGGAAGAAACTGAAATGATGAAACCGGTTTCAACAGCTGTCGCTAAAAAAGATCTTGACAAAGTTGCTGAAACGATAAGTAAACTACCAGAAGATCAAAAATTTCTTCGAAAAATTGAGCGTTTAATTGCTGACCGCAAAGCCATGTATTTCGAAAAGGACAGCCTTGATTGGGCAATGGGTGAGCTGCTAGCTTACGGAACTCTACTCCAAGAAGGCTTTAATGTTCGAATGTCTGGGCAAGACGTAGAGCGGGGAACTTTTTCCCACCGTCATGCAGTAATCAAAACAGAGAGTGCAGAGGAAGAAGTGATCTTACTCAATCAGATTGATCCAAACAAGCAGGGTCGTTTTCGTATTTACAACTCCCTACTTTCTGAATACGGAGTTCTAGGTTTTGATTACGGTTACGCCATGGCGAGTCCAAATACACTTACCCTATGGGAAGCTCAGTTTGGAGATTTTTCTAACGGAGCACAAATCATGTTGGATCAGTACATTTCCTCTGCTGAAGATAAATGGAAATTGCAAAACGGAATTGTTTTATTGCTACCCCACGGCTATGAAGGCCAGGGAGCTGAGCATTCTTCAGCCCGCATGGAGCGTTACCTGCAGTTGTGTGCAAAAGACAATATGTTTGTTGCCAATTGTACCACACCAGCTAATATGTTTCATCTATTGAGACGTCAGATGAAAACTAATTTTAGAAAGCCATTAGTGGTCTTTACTCCAAAAAGTTTGTTGCGTCATCCCAAAGCGGTTTCTACTAAAAAAGATCTGACACACGGAAGTTTTCAAGCGGTAATAGCTGACCCTGATGTCAGCCCAAAGGAAGTGAAAACGGTAGTACTTTGCTCAGGTAAATTTTATTACGACTTGGAGCAAGAACGGAAAAAAAGAGGACGTATGGATGTTGCCCTCATTCGTATTGAACAATTATTTCCTCTACCGATTAAAGAAATAGAACAAAATATGGCTCAGTTTCCCAATGCGACAGATTGGGTTTGGGCACAAGAAGAACCACGCAATATGGGAGCTTGGAGTTATCTGTTATTGCAATGGGAGGCAGTGACTAAATTTAGACCTGCAACTAGAAGGTATTACGGTGCNCCAGCTGCGGGTAGTNCAATGCGTTTTCNAAGAAGACATCAANAGGTGATCGATTATGTTTTTGATCCCTNACAAGACAATTTTATTAGAAAAGTAAAGAAGTAAATCATGATTTTAGAAATGAAAGTTCCCTCTCCGGGCGAATCGATTACAGAAGTTGAAATTGCCCAATGGTTGGTGGCTGATGGAGATTATGTTGAAAAAGATCAAGCGATAGCAGAAGTGGATTCTGACAAAGCCACTTTAGAGCTTCCAGCAGAGGTTAGTGGAACAATAACCCTTAAAGCTGAAGAGGGAGATGCAGTTGAAGTAGGAGCTGTAGTGTGTTTAATCGATACGGAGGGAGAAGCCGCAGCTGGAGCTGCAACCACAGCTAGCTCAGCAGCAACAGTNGCTGNNGAGCCAACACCTAAAACTNCAATACCTGAACAAACCAGTACTTACGCCTCACAAACTCCTTCTCCAGCAGCTCGTAAAATCATTGCTGAAAAAGGAATGGATGCCACTGCAATTCAAGGAACGGGAAGAGGAGGAAGAATAACCAAAGAAGATGCCGTTAAAGCAGTTCCTTCAATGGGAACCCAACCCGACTGGGGTGATCGCGGTCAAGACCGATCCAAACTTTCAATGCTCAGAAGAAAAGTTGCTGAANGGCTTGTTGCTGCGAAGAACGAAACCGCNATGCTGACTACNTTTAACGAAGCAGACATGGCCCCAATATTTGATTTGCGTAAAAAANACAAAGACAGTTTCTTGGAAAAGCACGGTGTAAAGCTNGGTTTTATGAGCTTTTTTACAAAAGCAGTTGTGCGAGCTCTTNAACTTTATCCCGATGTAAACTCCATGATGGACGGAGACTATAAAATTAGCTACGACTACTGTGATATTAGTGTTGCAGTTTCAGGTCCTAAAGGACTGATGGTTCCCGTAGTTAGAAATGCAGAAACTTTGAGTTTTGCAGGTATTGAACAAGAAATCGGTCGTTTAGCAGTAAAAGCTCGAGATGGAAAAATTACGGTAGACGACATGACAGGTGGAACATTTACCATTTCTAATGGTGGTGTTTTTGGTTCCATGCTTTCAACTCCTATAATCAANCCACCTCAGTCAGGTATTTTAGGGATGCACAACATCATTGAACGACCAGTNGCTGTCGATGGTAAAGTTGTAATTCGACCGATGATGTATCTCGCCCTCTCTTACGANCATCGTATTATCGATGGAAGAGAGTCTGTTGGGTTTTTGGTAGCTGTAAAAGAAGCACTTGAAGATCCATTAAANATACTGATGGATGGAGANGCCAAAAAGGCCTTGGAACTATAGGATTAATTTCCTCTTTCCNTAGTCGATTACGATTTTCTTCTTCATTAAAAAATCNGNACCCAGTATACCATCTATTGGCTTTGCACCTTGGGTGCGCAGTGTTTGGTTGACATGATTTAAGTCCAAGAGCACGAAGGCGTGTCTGCCTAGCTTGTGCCGCCCGAGATGAAGCTCACACTTTTGGGTCATAGTAGCGGTCATTTTTCCCTCGCTGGCTCCTGCAGCATCAAAAGAATTTCCTTTGGGNNTNAGTTGAAATAGCTCCTGTAAGTCACTGTGAATACAACTGTTTGATGCTCCCGTATCGACCAGTAAGCTTGCATTGAATCCATTGATTCGAGCTCGGCACACGAGGTGCTTGGTTTTAGTAAATTTTAAAGAAACAAAAGAAGTTGATTTCATTCTTGCCAAAAATACACTATCCATTTCAAATGGGTATGCTCTGATTTAGTTTACTATTTTTACACCAAAAATAAATCCAATTGATAGATACCCACACTCACTTATATGTAGAGGCCTTTGACGAAGATCGGGAGGAAGCCATCCAGAATGCTATTTCGGAAGGGATTACTGACTTTTATATTCCTGCAATTGATAGTGACTATCACCAACGTATGTTTGATTTGGAAAAAGCTTATCCAGAGCGAGTCCATTTGATGATGGGTCTTCACCCCACGCACGTCAAAGAAAATTTCAAGGAAGAACTCNATTTGGTAAAANATTACTTAGACGCGAGAAATTTTGCTGCCGTTGGNGAAATTGGAATTGATTTGTATTGGGATAAAAGTTTTCAANCACAGCAGCAANACGCATTTGATCAGCAAATANNTTGGGCAAANTCNAAANNNCTTCCAATAGTGATTCACTGTCGGGATGCCTTTGACGAGGTCTTTGAAGTATTGGAAGGTCAGCAAGNCGAGAATCTTTTTGGAATNTTTCACTGCTTTACTGGGANTATNGAGCATGCNAANCGTGCTATTGANNTCAATTTAAAATTGGGTATAGGAGGGGTAGTGACCTTTAANAACGGTAANATTGATCAGTTTTTAAATAAAATNCCCTTGGAATCCCTCGTNATGGAAACCGATGCACCTTATTTAGCTCCTTCACCTTACAGAGGGAAGCGAAATCAAAGNGCNTATTTGTCCTTANTACGNGATAAAATNGCCNAATGTTATCAGNTGTCAGCNNCTGAAATTAGTAGAATTACGACTCAAAATGCAAAGGCTGTTTTTNATANTCAAAAATAGANCNGTAAAAAGTAAANTATTTTTTTTTAAAAAGATATTTTTTNCCTTTATTTGGNCNATAGATTTAGAGAGGTGGCCGAGTGGTCGAAGGCGCACGCCTGGAAAGTGTGTATTCCAATTGCATTGGAATCGAGGGTTCGAATCCCTTCCTCTCTGCAAAAACTAATATGGAACATATTTTTTTTTATCTTTAGTCGCATTTAATTAAAAAGAACAAACATTATTCACAATGAAAAAATTATTTATTGCCCTTACTTTTTTAGGTTTTATGGCAACAGCCAATGCATCAACTGTAGTTCCTAATACGACTACTGCGGTAGCTGCTACAACTGTACAAGACATTGAAGACGAAGCTTCAGCGGAGTCGGCTTCTTTTACACAAGAATTAAAGAAACGTTTTATTGAAGGTGGTCCTGGCTTTATGGGGATCGTTTTGATTTGTTTGATTTTAGGTCTAGCAATTGCTATTGAGCGTATCATTTTCTTGAACCTAGCAACAACAAATACTAAAAAATTAACTGAAGGTGTTGAGGAAGCACTTTCTTCTGGAGGTGTAGACGCGGCTAAAGAGTTTTGTAGAAATACAAAAGGACCTGTTGCTTCTATCTTTTATCAAGGTTTAGACCGTGCAGATGAAGGTGTAGAAAGTGCAGAAAAAGCTGTTGTAGCTTATGGAGGAGTTCAAATGGGACAGTTAGAAAAAAACGTTTCATGGATTTCTTTATTTATCGCTCTTGCACCCATGCTTGGGTTTATGGGGACGGTAATAGGTATGATTCAAGCCTTTGATAAAATTGAAGCTGCTGGAGACATGCAGCCATCATTAGTTGCAGGGGGTATTAAAGTAGCCCTTTTGACAACAGTTTTTGGCTTGATCGTTGCCATTATCCTTCAGGTATTTTACAACTACATCGTTGCAAAAATCGATAGTATTGTAAACGACATGGAAGACGCATCGATTACTTTGATCGACATTCTTGTTGCTCAGAAAAAATAATTAACCTTTAACAGCAATTAACATGAATATTCAAACAATTGTAAAAATTATTAGTGCTGTTTTTGGTTTGCTAGGTGTTGTATTCCTATTTAGAATCATAGGAGTGGGAGATGAAGAAATCAAGATGGCTGCCAGTATGGGAGACTTCGGTTCGGTTTCTCCTTTGGTATCACTTGCTATTGCTATCTTGGTAGTAGCGGTAGTTGTTACCCTACTGTTTTCTTTATTGAATCTTGCCTCTAGCGGGCAGAAATTGAAAAAATCTCTAATCTTTATAGGCTGTTTCGCTGTTGTCGTTGGCATAGCTTTTGCAGCTTCAGAAGGGGTAGAGACTCCACTTAAAGATGGAGAAATTCTTTCAGCGAGTGGATCTAGATGGGTAGGTACAGGTTTGCGAATGTTTTATATTTTAGCAGCCCTTGCAATACTCTCTATGGTTTTATCAGGAGCAAAGAAAATTTTTAACCGATAAATTATGGCTAAAAGATCAGCACCAGAGGTAAATGCCGGTTCTATGGCGGATATCGCATTTCTTCTCTTGATTTTCTTCTTGGTAACTACAACCATTGAAACGGACAGCGGCTTAAACCGAAAACTCCCTCCAATGGAAGACCAAGTCGATCCTCCAATTATTAGGGAGAAAAATATCTTTACTGTAGTTGTCAATAAAAACGACCAGCTTTTAGTTGAAGAAGAGCTTACAGATATCCAGGACCTAAGGTCCTTGGCTGTAGCATTTCTCGACAACGGTGGTGGTGTAGGTGAAGAGGCTTGTGATTACTGTCAAGGAGAACGCGATGAAGCTTCTTCTGACAACCCTGACAAAGCCATTATTTCACTAAAAAACAATCGTGAAACTTCTTACAAAGTATACATCGCAATCCAAAACGAATTGGTAGCGGCGTATAACGAATTGAGAAATCGTGAGTTTTTAAGACTCTACCCCAATGTTGGATTAAATTTTGTGGATGCTCAAAAGAAGTATGACGATCCCCGAACTTCTGCAGATGATTCGGAAGAATTAAAGCCAAAGTTAGATGTCGTTAAGAAAATGTATCCGCAAAAGCTATCCGAGGCTGAACCAAGTAAAACAAACTAAAACAATAGATTATGTCAAAATTTAAAAAGAAAAAGGGAGGCGATTTACCTGCTATTTCTACAGCATCTTTGCCAGATATTGTTTTTATGTTGTTGTTCTTTTTTATGGTTGCGACAGTTATGAGAGACAGTACCTTAATGGTTGCTAATCGACTACCTGCTGCGGATCAAGTTCAAAAACTAGACAAAAAAGACCGTGTAATGTACATTTATGCTGGAAAGCCCTCTGACCGTTACCAAGATAAATACGGAACAAGTGCAAAAATTCAGTTGAATGATAAATTTGCNACAGTNAGTGAAGTTGGAGCTTTTATCNTAGCCGAAAGNGCTGCTAAACGTCAGGAACTCCAAAATGTATTAACNACTGCCTTAAAGGTGGANAGTGATACCAAAATGGGATTGGTTCAGGATATTAAGCAAGAGCTTCGAAAAGTAAGTGCTTTAAAAATAAACTACACTACACGTTTGGGGGATTATACCCAAAACATCAACTAGTGTATTGTATTTAATGTTTTAAAAAAGTGCCTCTTTAGGCACTTTTTTTTATTTTAACAACCCATGTTTAGCGATTTATCTTTTTTAAAACACTTTAGGAGCGCTCTAAGCTCCCTATTGCTTCTTTGCACATTGAGCACTGTTTGGAGCCAAGAAGAAGATGCTACCCGTAATGAATTTTTTCGTGAAGATCAATTTTATCTTGGCGCTTCTTTTATGGTGCTTCAAAGCAGTGAGGACAACTTTAATCCACAAGGTTTGTCACGTCACTTACAGTGGGGTTTTATAAGAGATATTCCCTTGAATACTTCGGGGAAAATCGCTGCTGGTTTAGGACTTGGAATCAGTTTCGAACGTTACAACACCAATTTTAGTAGCGCTTCTGAAAGAATTGATAAAGTGCAATACACAATTGCTGAGGAAACAGCCTCTCCCATGTTTTTTTCTGTCCACTCATTAGAACTTCCCTTAAGTTTGCGCTGGAGGAATGCAACCCCAGACAATTTTGCTTTTTGGAGGGTGTATGGTNGTGTATCTTTACGATGGAATTATTACAATAAAATCCGCCANGAAACTTTTGAAGTTAAAAACAGCAGTNATATTNAAAATTTTGGANCNGTCGCTCATTTGAGNTTTGGNTACAATACGTGGAATTTTTATTTGGCCTACCATTTGTCGCCCTTTTTTGTNGAGACTGTNGTAGATTCNACGGGNCAGCCCCTTGANCTTAATCCAATNAAAATTGGATTGATTTTTTATATACTATAGTTNTTTTCGCAATCGAGCTACAGGAATATCAAGTTGCTCTCTGTATTTAGCAATCGTTCTTCTTGCAACAATGTAACCCTTTTCCTTCATCAACTTAGATAAGATCTCATCTGTCAAAGGCTTTTTTTTGTTTTCTTCTGCAATCAGTTGACTAAGAATATTTTTAATCTCAATGGAAGACACATCCTCTCCTTCCTCATTTTTAAGTCCTTCAGAGAAAAAGGTTTTGAGCAACTTTACTCCATAAGGGNTGTCGATGTATTTACTATTTGCCACTCTTGATATTGTAGAAATATCCATATCTATTTTGTCTGCAATATCTTTTAAGATCATCGGTTTTAGCTTGCGTTCATCACCACTTAAAAAATACTCTTTTTGATGAGCTACTATGGCATTTATTGTTAGTGTTAGCGTTTGATGTCTCTGTTGAATGGCATCAATAAACCATTTGGCAGCATCCAGNTTTTGTTTGATAAACTGAACAGCATCTTGTTGAGTTTTTGATTTTTTATCGCCTTCTTGATAACCTTCGAGCATGTCTTTATAGGCATTCGATACTTTGAGTTGAGGGGCATTTCTTCGGTTTAATTTGACCTCTATTCTACCGTCTTCAAGAGTAAGTATAAAGTCAGGGACGACATGAGTATTTTGTATAGTACTCGATAAGGCTCCNCCTGGCTTAGGATTAAGCCTNGCGATNAATTCTAATGCCTTCTTCAGTTCCTCTTGAGTTATTCCAACTCGGTCNTGAAGTTTTGTGNAGTGTTTGTGGCTGAAATGATCAAATTCCTCTTTNATTATCTTGAGCGCGTGGACTACCTCAGGGCGGTCTTTTTTCTTTTTTTCTAGTTGAAGTTGAAGACACTCTTTTAAAGATCGAGCACCTACACCAGGTGGATCCAAACTTTGAACCGAACGAATTACCNTATCTAGTTGTTTTTTATCTGTAAAAATATTTTGAGTAAAAGCTAAATCGTCGATAAGTTCATCGTCGCTNCTTCTGATATAACCNCTGTCATCAATACTTCCGATTAAAAATTCCGCGATGAGCATTTCATCTTCATTTAAGATCAGATTCCCCATTTGTTGCAGNAGACTTTGATGAAAACTTATCCCTCCGCTTAAAGGAACCGTGCGTTCTTCGTCATCACTACTGTAATTGTTGCTGTAAAGCCGGTATGAAGGAATTTCGTCATCACTTAAGTATTGATCGATATCAATTTCATCTGTTTCAATCTTGGTATTTTCTTCAAAATCATTTTCTTGATTGTCTGATTTTACAGCTTCAACCCCACTTTCTAAAGCTGGATTTTCTCCCATTTCCGCCTCGATCTTTTGCTCTAAATCAAGCATAGAGAGTTGGATCAGCTTCATCAATTTGATTTGCTGAGGGGAGAGCTTTTGTGAAAGCTTTATTTGGAGCTGTTGTTTTAGCATAGGGTAATGATTGATATAAAGATATATATTTTACTTTTTAATCATCAAAAGGCTGCGTTTTGCGGTGTTCTAGGAAAAGGGATTACATCTCTGATATTACCCATGCCTGTGGTAAATTGAACCAAACGCTCAAAGCCAAGTCCAAAGCCACTATGAGGTACGCTTCCAAATCTTCTTAAATCGAGGTACCACCANAGTTCTTCAGCATCAATNTTCATTTCCTTAATTCNTTNNTCCAANACTTCCAAACGCTCTTCACGCTGNGAACCNCCTACGATTTCACCTATACCTGGAAATAAAATATCCATTGCTCTTACGGTTTTACCATCGTCATTTCTTCGCATATAGAATGCTTTGATGTTGGCAGGATAGTCATAAAGAATTACAGGACAGTTAAAGTGTTTTTCAACCAAATAACGTTCGTGCTCACTTTGTAGATCAATACCCCATTCATTGACTGGATATTGAAATTTTTTCTTTTTATTGGGTTTAGAGTTTTTTAAGATTTCAATCGCCTCGGTATAAGTAAGCCTTTTAAAATCATTCTTGACTACAAATTCAATTTTTTCAAGCAGCCCCATGGAACTTCGCTGATGTTGTGGTTTGCTGCTTTCTTCTTTAGCAAAGCGCTCATCTAAGAACTTTAAATCTTTCTCACAGGACTTTAGTATTTGACGTAGAACACCAGTAATAAATTTTTCAGCTAAATCCATGTTGTCATTAAGGTCGTAAAATGCCATTTCGGGTTCAATCATCCAAAATTCAGCTAGATGTCTAGTCGTATTGGAATTTTCAGCTCTAAATGTAGGTCCAAAGGTGTAAACGTCGCCTAAAGCTAGTGCGTAAGCTTCGGCTTCCAGTTGACCTGAAACAGTTAGGTTGGTTTCCTTACCGAAGAAATCTTGTTTAAAGTCTGTATTTCCTTCCTCATTGAGTGGAGGATTTTTAGTGTCTAAAGTTGAAACTCTAAACATTTCTCCTGCACCCTCTGCATCACTACCAGTAACTATAGGTGTATTGACATAAAAAAAACCTTCGTCTTGAAAAAATTGATGAACGGCAAATGACAAAGCAGATCGAACACGCATCACGGCTGAAAACGTAGCAGTTCGCACCCTCAAGTGTGCTTTTTCTCTGAGGAATTCTAAGCTGTGTTTTTTGGGTTGTATGGGGTAACTCTCTGCATCGGATGAACCCAAAACAGTAATCTCTTCCGCCTGTAGCTCCAGCTGTTGTCCACTTCCTTGGCTTTCAACAAGCGTGCCCTGAAGTCGAAGTGCTGCACCAGTAGTAATTTGTTTTAACAGACTTTCGTCAAGCTGTTCAAAGTCTACCACACACTGAAGGTTTTCTATAGTTGAGCCGTCATTCAATGCGATGAACCGATTGGCACGGAAGGTTCTTACCCAGCCCTGAGCGNTGCATTGTNGTCCTGTCGGCTTTGATTGTAAAATAGATTTAATCTTTTCTCCGTTCATTCCTTTATTTTTTGGTCGTTCATTTTGAATGCTGGATGTTGTAAACCGATTCAAAATAAATTTCAAATTTATGATTTGTGATGGTNTTTATCAGCGATGCAAAGATAAGTTTATTTCAGAAAAATANTGGGGTTGGACCCTGACTCTTAGCTATCCAAAATTTCAATTTTGGGTTTTTTGATTACCTTTTCATTACTGATGGTGTCTTCTAGAGAGATGAGAAGAGAGGGAAGTAGTACTAGGTTTGCCAACATTGCCATCAAAAGGGTAACCGCTACAAGTCCTCCTAGCGCTTGGGTTCCTCCAAAATTTGAGGATAAGAAAACCGAAAATCCGAAGAANAAAACTATGGAAGTGTAAAACATACTNATCCCGGTTTCTCTAAGCGAGGCAAAAACGGCTTTATTAATTTTCCATCCGTTTGATATTAATTCTTGGCGGTATTTTGCTAAAAAATGTATGGTGTCGTCGACGGAAATTCCAAATGCAATACTGAAGACCAATATAGTAGAGGGTTTGAGGGGTATTCCTGTAAAGCCCATCACCCCAGCAGTAATAATTAGTGGAAGTAGATTTGGAATTAATGAAATGATNATCATTTTAAAGGAGCGAAAAAGAAAAGCCATAAAAAGAGCAATAAGTAAAATGGCGAGACTAAGCGAAAGTATCAAATTGTTAATCAGGTATTTTGTACCCTTTAAAAAGAGCAGTGCCTTACCCGTAATTTCAGCACCATACCTTCTTTCTGGAAAGATTTTTTTCATGGCTTCGCGAAGGTCAGCTTCGATACGCTCCATTCGCTCCGTTTCAATATCTTTCATATAAGTTGTAATTCTCCCGTATTGTCCTGTAGAGTCGACATAGCCAGTGATGAGTTGATTGTTGCTTTTTGCATTGTTGAGATAAGGGTAAATAAAACTATTTTCTTGAGAGGTCGGCAAGGCATAATAGTTTGGATTGCCATTGTAATAGGCTTGTTTGGCAAATTTTACAGCATTGACNACAGANAGAGGGGGTGCAAGTTCTGGAATNTCTTCAATNGTTTCTTGCAAGCGATTCATCCTTTGCAGAGTAGCAGGTTTGACGATNCCNNTCTCTCNCTTGCTGTCAATCCAAATTTCAACCGGTACAATNCCGTTAAAGCTTTGATCAAAAAAACGGATGTCTTGGAAAAAATCAGCTGATTTGGGCATGTCTTCAATCAANCTTCCAGAAATTTTTATCTGATAAATCCCAGTNATTCCTACGATTAGTCCNATTAGTGAAACGACATAGACATTGACCCGCTTTTTTCTGACTTTNTTCTCCATCCAACTGACAAAAAAATCAATCGACTTGTTTTTTAAATGTTTGAGATGTTTTTTCTTGGGGATGGGCATNAGACTGTAGGTAATGGGGATGATGAGTAAGGACAATGCAAAAATTGCAATGATATTGATGGATGCCACCACACCAAACTCTTTTAAAATTTTACTGTTGGTCAATATAAAAGTCNCAAATCCAGAGGCAGTNGTCAGGTTGGTCATCAAAGTNGCNTTTCCTACTTTGATAATGACCCGTTGTAAGGACTTTGCCTGATTTTTATGTTTGGCNATTTCTTGCTGGTATTTATTGATNAANAAAATACAATTTGGCACTCCTATAACAATTATTAAAGGAGGTATCAAAGCCGTNAGTACGGTGATTTCGTAACCCAACCANCCTAATATTCCAAAGGCCCACATTACTCCGATNGCTACTACAAATAGTGAAATAAAGGTNGCTCTAAAGGATCTAAAAAANAAAAAGAAAATTAAGGAAGTTATCAGGGTAGCTCCTAAAACAAAGAGTCCGATTTCATCAACTATATTTTGAGCGTTTAGCGTTCGGATATACGGCATACCCGATACGTGAACATCAGAGGATGTTGCTTCTTCAAAAGAAGTAATCAGGGGGATAAATTTNTCAAAAATAAAATCTTTACGTTTAGCAGTATTGACGATTTCAGGATCCATNTAGACCACGGATCTAATGGTATTGGTTTCGGAATCAAAAATTAAATTATTGTAAAAGGGAAGTTCTAGAAATAATTTTTCTCTGAATTTTAATAAAGCNGNTGAGTCTNNAGCTTTTGCCAGGGGAACTTCTTGAAGTATGAATTTTTCATTTTTTTCATCTTTNATCAATTCTTGNANGTTGTCGGTTGACAAGACCAAATCAATCTCAGAAAACTCCTGTATACTNTTGTTTAAAGANCTCCAGGCATTTCTTTTTTCAGAAGTAAAAAACAAACTGTCTTGTAATGCAATTACAANGACGTTTCCTTCCTCGCCAAAGGTNTCTGTAAAATTTTTATAAAGTATATTTTCGGGGTGGTTATCGGGGAGTAAGTTGGCTTCAGTAAAGGTGAATTGCATGTACTTCCACTGGGTTGCCCAAAAAAACGTCATNCCGANTATGGCAGCGAGAAGGATAAACCTATTTCTTAAAATAAGNCGTGCCACTAGGCCCCAAATATTCGAATCTTTTTTCTTTTTCATGAAGCCTCAGCAGCTATATAAAGTGAATTTCTTTATACCGTTAAAATCTCTTTTTCTTTTAGACTAAAGATTTCATCCACTTTTTTAATGAATTCATCCGTCAGCGATTGAATGTCTATTTCATAGTTTTTTTGNACATCATCTGAAGCCTCTGACTTTTTGATTTCATCATTAGCATCTTTACGNGCAGCTCGAATTACGATTTTTGCATTTTCAGATTCCGCTTTGGCAAGNTTTGCTAAATCCCGACGACGTTCCTCTGTTAAGGGAGGGATNTTGATGATCACAGATTCCCCATTGTTCATCGGGTTAAATCCTAAATTGGCAATTAAAATTGCTTTTTCAATATCAGCTAAAAGGTTTTTTTCCCAAGGTTGAACNGTCAAGGTTCTTGCGTCNGGGGTATTGATGTTAGCNACTTGAGAAAGTGGAGTAGGGGTGCCGTAATAGTCTACCTTTACGGTAGAGAGCATTATTGGATTGGCTTTTCCTGCTCTGATGTTAAGCATTTCTTTTTCCAAATGTGCAACTGCCTGTTCCATACTTTCTTTGGCAGCGTCTAAAATAAAGTTCATTTCATCTTCCATGGATAATTGTTTTAAAGATCAACTCTAGTTCCTACGTTTTTGCCTTGCAATACATTATCCAANTTATTGGGNGTATTCATATCAAAAACGATAATGGGTAAATTNTTTTCTTGACTCAAGGTAAAGGCAGTAGTGTCCATGATTTTGAGNCCTTTTTTTAAGACTTCATCAAAAGACAAAGTGTCGAATTTCGTAGCCTTGTCNTTTTTTTCGGGGTCTTCNGTATAGATTCCGTCCACGCGNGTACCTTTGAGGATGACGTCAGCATTTATTTCTATAGCTCTTAAAACTGCCGCCGAGTCAGTAGTGAAATAAGGATTACCAGTACCAGAACCAAAAATGACTACCCTTCCTTTTTCCAAGTGACGTGTTGCCTTTCTCTTGATAAAAGGTTCAGCTATAGCCTCAATTTTAATGGCTGTTTGAAGTCTGGTTGGGACATTATTGTTTTCTAAGGCTCCCTGTAGCGCTAAACCGTTAATCACTGTTGCTAGCATCCCCATATAATCAGCTTGAACACGATCCATTCCCTTGCTAGCTCCTGAAATTCCTCTAAAGATATTTCCTCCACCGATGACGATGGCTATCTCGATACCCTTGTCAAAAACCTTTTTGATTTCTTTGGCGTAAGTGTCGATTTTGATTGGATCAATTCCGTGGGTCTGNTCTCCCATCAGGGCTTCACCACTTAATTTTAAAAGAATTCTTCGATATTTCATAGAAAGGAAAGTGTTAACAAATATAAAAATTAAAGCAGAATTTGCTGGGCTCTGGGGTTAACATTCTTGTTCTTGCAATGAACTCACTCATCATTATAATGCTTTCAAACAGCCTTTAAACTTAAATCAATGCTCTTTGCATCATAGGTTAAAGCTCCCATCGAAATAAAATTCACTCCAGTTTCTGCTANAGCAACAAGCTTGTCTTCCGTNATATTGCCTGATGCTTCAGTTGGTTTTTGATTNTCAATTTGAACTAAAGCTTCTTTTAATTGCGGGATACTGTGATTGTCTAANAGTATTCGACTTACAAATGAAAAAGGAAGTGTTGCTGCAATTTCATTTGAATTTCTACATTCGACNACAANCTCAANTGGTTTTCCCAACTGCNTCAAATACGCTTCTGTTTTTTGGAGTGCTTGAGTCATTCCTCCGCAAAAGTCCACATGATTGTCTTTGATCATCAATGCATCAAAGAGCCCCATACGGTGATTTTGCCCTCCTCCGATTAAAACTGCCCATTTTTCGGCATATCGAAAATTAGGGGTGGTTTTTCGAGTGTCTAACAGTTTGCATTCTGTGTGTTTTATTTTTTGGCTCAGACGATGTGTCAGGGTGGCAATTCCGCTCATTCTTTGAAGTGAGTTGAGCACCAATCGCTCTGTAGCCAATATAGATAAAGTAGAACCGCTTATNGTAAACGCTTTTTGTCCAGGTNTAATTTTAGAACCGTCAGTCAATAGAGGGTCAAACTGGAGCAGTGGATCGTAGCGTTGAAAAATCTTGCCAGCAAACTCCATTCCTCCAAGTATTCCCGCTTGCTTGGTGAGTAAAACAGCCTTACTTTGACTTTGTGGATCGATACATGACAAGCTGCTATGGTCTCCACTTCCAATGTCTTCTTTTAAGGCCAGATCCATAAATCTCTCAAATTCAGCCTGATATTTTTTGTAAAAATTCTCAGGCATAGTCGTGATTGTAAAAGACCCCTTGATTTTGGGTGATTTCTTGGGACTGTTTAATGATTAAGTGGGCAATACTTACCATATTTCTTAGTTCGCAAAGTCCGTTAGTCAATTTATTATTATTGTAAATATTAGTAACAGCTTTATAAATTTCATCAATTTTATTTTCGGCTAGTTGTAGGCCTTCATTAGTTTTGAATATTCCTACGTACTGGGTCATGATTTCTTGTAGTTCTTTTCTGTATTTTTTAATTGCTTCGATTTCTGTACTATTGGAGTATGCATCTCCTTTCCATGCTGGGATGGCCTGGTAAAAAGACTCTGGCGGGAGTTTTTGCTTTAAAGCTTCCAATGAGTCTTGAGCTGCTCTCTGAGCAAAGACTAGGGATTCCAAAAGTGAATTTGAGGCTAGTCTGTTCGCTCCGTGCAGTCCAGTAGCACTGCATTCCCCTATGGCATATAGCCCTTTTAATTGAGATTCACTTTTTTGATTGACTTTTATTCCTCCGCAAAAATAATGAGCAGCAGGTACAACAGGAATAGAATCTTTGGGTAGTTCTATATCCAAGCTTTTACAGGTCTCTAAAATGGTAGGGAAGTGTGTTTCCCACTGTTTCATTTCAATTTCGGACCCATTTAACCAAACAAAATCCTCCTTTTGTTGTTCGATTTCACGTTGAATACCCCGTGCAACAATATCTCGAGGGGCCAATTCAGCTTTGGGGTCGTTTTTGAGCATAAAACGCTCTCCTTTGCTGTTGAATAGTTGAGCGCCAGCACCACGTACTGCTTCTGTAATCAAAAAGGTATTTCCATTTACACGAGGGTAGAGTGCAGTTGGATGAAACTGTACATAAGGCAAATCCGACATTAATACACGGGCTCGGTATGCAGCACCTAAACCATCACCCGTAGCAATCTCTGGATTAGTAGAGTGGGCGAATAAACTTCCTGCTCCCCCAGTCGACAAGACTGTAATTTTAGCAGTAATTTTAATGATTCTTTCTTCTTCTTGCGAAATAACATAGGCACCGTAACAACGATTTTCCTTTTTAACGGAGTGGTGATCTGTGATTAAATCCACCAGCGTATGTCGTTCTAAAAGCTCAATGTTTGGGAAGGTTTTAATCTTTTCAATTAAAGCTTCTTGTATGTGTTGACCCGTCTGGTCTTTGAAATGAACAATTCGATTTTCCGAATGTCCAGCCTCTTTAGCCAGATCTAATTTTTTTTCTTTTTTATCAAATTGAGCGCCCCAATTCATTAATTCTGTTAATCGTTCATGCCCTTCTTCAATAACAAATTTGACTACTTCTGGATCGCAGGTTCCTGCTCCAGCGTTAAGCGTATCAGCTACATGTTTGTCAAAAGAATCTTTCTTAAAGTTAGAAACTACAGCTATTCCTCCTTGAGCATATCGAGTATTTCCTTCATTTAAATCACTTTTGGATATTAAAACAAGCGAAGTCTCAGGGTTGTTATCTGCCACATGTATGGCATAAGCCAAACCAGAGATGCCTGTACCAATGACCAACACATCTTTTGTCATGATCTCCCTAAATTAAGCATGCGCTCGATGGGTCTACGAGCTTTTTCCATCAGCCCTTTGTCCAAAATTATTTCGGGGAGCTCATGTAGCATACAGTTGTAGAGTTTTTCTAAGGTATTGAGCTTCATAAAGGCACATTCGCTACAAGCACAAGTATCATCCTCAACAGGAGCTGGAATAAAGGTTTTTTGTGGACAGCGTTTTTGCATTTCATGGAGGATTCCCGCTTCGGTAGCCACGATATAACTCATCGAAGAGTCTTCTTGAACAAATCGAAGCAGTCCTGCAGTACTGCCAATGTAATGCGCAATTTCTAAGATGGGTGACTCACTCTCAGGGTGCGCAATAAATTTAGCTTTGGGATGTTCTTTGGCAAGAGAGACAATTTTTTCAAATGAAAAGGCCTCGTGGACGATACAAGCACCATCCCATAATATCAAGTTTCTGCCTGTTTTTTTAATCAGATATCTACCTAAGTTTTTATCTGGAGCGAAAATGATTTCTTTNTCCTTAGAGATGCTTTCAATAACCTTTACAGCATTACTAGAAGTACAAACAATATCACTCAATGCCTTGATTTCTGCAGAGCAATTAATATAGGTCACAACTATAGCATCAGGATGTTGGGCTTTAAAAGCTGCGAAATCTGAAGGAGGGCAAGAGTCAGCTAAAGAGCAACCAGCCTTAAGATCGGGTAATAAGACCTTTTTGCTGGGGTTAATTATTTTGGCAGTTTCTGCCATAAAGTGGACACCTGCAAAAACAATGATATCCGCTTCTACTTGAGCCGCTTGTTGCGCTAAGTATAGACTATCTCCAAGATAATCAGCTAATTCTTGAATTTTAGGCTCTTGATAGTAGTGAGCGAGCAGTACAGCATTTTTTTCTTTTTTGAGTTGCTGAATTGCATTAGGTAAATCAATATTCTTGTCAATGGGTGAGGCGATATACCCTAGTTTACTGAGTTGTGGGTGTACAAGGTCAAGATTGTTTTCCATTGCAATTTTCAATTTAATTTCAAGCTAATGTTTTTTGGTGAATTTTCATCATATACACTGTCCATATTAAATGAATTCTCGACTGTAAAGTTACCAATTTTTGTTCGACGTAGCGCGCTCAAATGGGCTCCAGAATCCAATGCTTTTCCAAAATCATGTGCCAAACTTCGTATGTAGGTTCCTTTACTACAGCGGACTAAAAACTCAACTTCAGGGAGTTTGATTTTTTGAATTTTAAATTCAGAGATCAAAACCTGGCGTGCTTTTATATCTGGATTTAAACCCTCACGTGCATACTCATATAAGCGTTTTCCATCCTTTTTTAAAGCGGAGAATAGCGGAGGATATTGTGCTATTTGACCCGTAAACTTTTGGGTAGTTTTTAAAATTTGTTCTTCGGTGATATGTTCAATAGGATAGGTGTGATCCTGTGCTGTTTCCAAATCGTAAGAGGGAGTTGTTGCTCCGAGGTAAAATGTCCCCGTATATTCTTTTTCTTGATTTTGATAGGTTTCAATTGATTTGGTTTTTTTTCCAGTACAGATNAGNAAAAGCCCTGTTGCTAGNGGATCAAGCGTACCTGCATGCCCAACTTTAAGTTTTTTTAAATCAGCCTGTTTTTTTAANTGCCATCGAATTTTATTTACCACCTGAAACGAGGTCCAGCCAAAGGGCTTATCAATTAGCAATAGCTGCCCTTCCAAGAGTGATTCAGCAGTAAATGATTGTTTAAAAAAATCCATATAACAAACTAAAACCACCTACGATAAAACAGTAAAAACTAAAATAAATCAATTGACTTTTTTTAACCAAGGCAATCATCCATTTACAAGCAAAAATACCGCTAATCAACGATGCTAGAAAGCCTAGTAAAAGAGGAAAAAGATCCAACTGTTGAGGGACACCCTGAAAATCAATTAGTGATTTTGCCATACTTCCAAAAATAAGAGGAAGGACCATTAAAAAAGAAAATCGAGCTGCTTTTTCTCGATCAATTCCTAATATTAAAGCCCCAGCGATAGTTGATCCACTTCGGGAAATGCCTGGGAGTATAGCTATGGCTTGAATTATACCAATATAAAATGCCTTTTTATTTGATACAGTACCTCTAGATTCCCGAGTTTTCTCAGCCCAAAAAAGCACAATTCCTGTTAAAAAGAGCATGCTGCCAACTAAGATTAGATTTTGATCAAAAAGTATCGCTATCTGTTCCTCTAAAAATAAACCAACCAAAACAGCTGGAACCATAGAAATGACTATTTTGTTTGCGAAGCCATGACTTTCATTTTTAGTGGTTGAAAATATACCCTTAACGAGTAGGATAATATCTTTTCGAAATACGATTAGCGTACTGAGTGCCGTACCTACATGAAGTGCAAGAGTTAAAAACAAGCTTTCTTGACCTATTGCTTCTATACCAAATAAGGCTTTTCCAATTTCAAGATGTCCACTAGACGAAATCGGTAAAAACTCAGTAAGCCCCTGAACAATACCTAAAATCAAAGCTTCAATTGCACTCATTATTTAGTAGTTTCTCGGGTTAAGATGGAATACATTGCGATTCCAAAACCTATGAGAACTAAAGTAGGAGCCAAACGAATCCGACGAAAATTAAAAATTTCTTCATTGAAAAAGTTAGGGTCGTCACTCCCCCCACCTGCCATCAAGATAAAGCCAAGAGCAATGACGAAAATCGCTAAAAAAAGAAAGCGATAATTTCTTTTTTCAAACAAGAACTTTTTTGGACCAGTGTTTTTTTTCATGGGGATAGATTTAATATATAGCGTCTGATTTCAAATTTAAATAGCGTTGAGTTGCAAAAAAAGTACTCACCCCTGTAATTCCAATACCTAAAAAGAGCACACCTCCAAAAACTACAGTTAACGCAACGGGCTGACCCATCATATCGAGTTCAGGGAAACGTTTATTGATTTCTAAAAACACCAAAACCAGTCCACTGAGGGCAATAAAAGAACTTAAAATCCCCAAACGCATATGCGTCCAAATAAAAGGTCTGCGAATAAACGATTTAGTCGCTCCAACCAATTGCATGGTTTTAATAATAAATCGTTTGGAATATATTGAAAGTCGAATGGAACTGTTGATGAGTAAGAGCGCAATGCCGATAAATAAAAGAGTAGTAAGCAGCAATACATAAGATATACGAAGAATATTTTCATCCAATAAAGTCACAAGAGGTTGGTCAAATACAACTTCGTCTACAAAATCTGAGGTTTCTAATTCCCGCTGAGTTTGGGTTAGACTAACGGTATTGACATAGGCCGCATTAAAGTATACATCTACAGAATTTAGCAGCGGATTGTAGCCTAGAAATTCTAGAAAATCCTCCCCAATATCCCTTGCATATTGAGCAGCAGCCTCTTCTTTGGAGATAAAGTTGACCTCTTTTGTAGCTGGATCAAGCTGTATTTTTTTCTGTAGTTGGGTGATTTCGATGTCTTTTGCACTGTCTTTGAGGTAGACAGTCATTACAATTTGTTCCTTAAAGTAGGCAGCAACATTTCTGGTATTGAGTAAAAATAATCCTAAAATTCCCACAAAAAATAAAACCAGGCTGATGCTTATTACCACGGATAAGTAGCCAGTCAGTACTCTTCTTTTTTGAAATTTTTCTTGGAAGCTTTTTGCCACAACGATAGTTTCTGTAAAAATAGCAAAGAATTAGTAGACCACAACGGTGATAAAATATTCTTTTCCTTTTTTGACATTCAATCAATAAGCGTATTTTTGTGCCTTTCTAGACCCTTCAACAACAAAAAANGTGGGATACNACTTCAAGAATATTGAAAAGAAATGGCAGGCCCACTGGGCGAAAAATCAGACTTTTAAAGCTGAAAATCATTCTGAAAAACCAAAGTTTTACGTTCTGGATATGTTTCCTTACCCNTCTGGAGCAGGNCTTCATGTAGGACACCCACTCGGATATATTGCCAGTGATATTTATTCGCGCTATAAAAGGCATAAGGGATTTAATGTCCTTCACCCTCAGGGTTATGACTCTTTTGGTTTACCNGCCGAGCAGTATGCAATACAAACAGGACAGCATCCAGCCAAAACAACNCAAGAAAACATAAANCGCTATCGCGAACAATTNGATCAAATGGGCTTTTCATTTGATTGGAGCCGTGAGGTGAGAACTTCAGAGCCTNATTTTTACAAATGGACGCAATGGATTTTCCTGCTCTTGTTCGATCACTATTATTGTAAAACTNCTGACCGAGCAAGGCCGATAGCTCATCTGGTTGANCGCCTGGAAAAGGAAGGAAATCGGTCTATTGATGCGGTTTGTGATACTTCAACCCCAGAATTATCNGCTGTTGAGTGGAACGCTTTTTCTGCTNAAAAAAAGCAGGAACTCTTGTTAAACTATCGTTTGGCATATTTATCTGAAACGGAAGTGAATTGGTGTGCTGATTTAGGAACGGTATTGGCTAATGACGAAATTATCAACGGAGTTTCNGAACGAGGAGGCTATCCAGTGACAAAGAAAAAAATGAAACAGTGGAGTATGCGTATTGGTGCTTATGCNGAAAGATTACTTCAGGGTCTGGAACGTATCGATTGGCCTGAATCTTTAAAAGAAATGCAACGAAACTGGATAGGGAAGTCTATTGGAGCAAAGGTGTTTTTTCAAATAGAAGGCCACGATAAAAAAATTGAGGTCTTTACCACCAGACCCGATACCATTTTTGGAGTTACTTTTATGACCCTNGCTCCTGAATTGGATTTGGTTCAAGAAATCACCCATCCAGATCATAAGGAAGTTGTAGATGCCTATATTGAAGAAACTCAAAAGCGAACTCAACGCGAGCGTATGGCAGATGTCAAAAACTCGACAGGCGTTTTTACAGGGGGTTATGTTCTTCACCCCTTTACTCAAGAACGAATACCTATTTGGATAGGGGATTACGTATTGGCAGATTACGGGACGGGAGCAGTTATGGCAGTTCCATGTGGCGACAAGCGCGATTATGACTTTGCCAAACATTTTGACATTCCAATCAAAAATATTTTCAAAGAGGTCTCTATCGAAAAGGAAGCATTTACGGATAAAGGTACAGCCGTCATTGATCATTCTGATTTTTTAACTGGACTCTCCTACAAAGAGGCAATGAAAACAGTGATTCATCAATTGGAAAAACAAGGCAGTGGCGAAGGTACCATAAACTATAGGCTAAGGGATGCCATATTCAGTAGACAGCGTTATTGGGGAGAGCCCATTCCTGTTTATTATAAAAATAAATTACCTCAACCCCTTGAGCTTAAGCATTTACCCTTAAACCTTCCTGAAGTAGAGAAATACCTACCAACCCCAGAAGGAGCTCCTCCTTTGGGAAATGCAGAAAGTTGGGCTTGGGATACACAGAAAGAGAAAGTTGTAGACAACAAACTTATTGACAACAAGACTATATTCCCTTTGGAGTTAAATACCATGCCTGGTTGGGCCGGAAGCTCTTGGTATTTTTACCGTTATATGGATGCTCAGAATACTGAGAATTTTGTAGGTCAAGATGCTGTAAACTATTGGAAAGAAGTTGATTTGTATTTGGGGGGGAGTGAACATGCAACAGGACACTTGCTTTACTCACGTTTTTGGCAGAAATTCTTATTTGACTTGAATTTATTACCGGTAGAAGAATACGCTAAAAAGTTGATTAACCAAGGGATGATATTGGGTACTTCCGCTTTTATTTATCGAAAGTCTGGAACACAAACCTATATTTCTAAAGATAAGCTTGAAGATGTAGAGCAGTTTGAGCCTATTAGAGTTGATGTAAATCTGGTGAACAGTGCAGATGAATTAGACCTGAAAGGAGTCAGAAAGTGGCAACCTCAGTTTGAAAAGGCTGATTTTGAAGTCAGTAATGGAGTTTTTAAAGTGGGTAGAGAGGTTGAAAAAATGTCAAAGTCCAAATATAATGTCGTCAATCCTGACGAAATTTGTGAGCAGTACGGTGCGGATACTTTAAGAATGTACGAAATGTTTTTAGGGCCNATTGAACAAGCAAANCCNTGGAATACTNCTGGGATTTCAGGAGTNCATAACTTCCTCAAGAAATACTGGAGATTATTTTTCAATGATGATGAGTTGGTAGTACACAACCAAGANCCTTCNAAGCAAGAATTAAAAATTTTGCACGAAACAATTAAAAAGATCACAATTGANATTGAAAACTTTTCATTCAACACCTGTATTAGNGCATTGATGATTTGTGTTAATGAATTGACCAGTTTAAAAACACATAGCAAATCAATATTGAGNCCCTTAACANTTTTACTTTCTCCTTTTGCACCNCATTTAGCCTCCGAGGTTTGGAGTGTGTTGGNTAATGAAAGTACTATTGATTATGTGGACTTTCCGATTGCGAATGAAGCTTATCTANTAGAAGACACTAAAACGTATCCGGTGTCTTTTAATGGTAANATGCGTTTTACTTTGGAACTGTCNTTAGACTTGGACAATGCGGCAATTCAAGAGGCNGTACTTCAAGATTCAAGATCAGCTGAGTATTTGGGAGGTAAGACTCCCAAAAAATGGATTATTGTTNCAAATAAAATCATCAATATAGTTTTTTAAAACACTGTTTTTAAAGTGTTAATTTTTATTTCTGATCCTGGGAATAAGTAGTTTTAATTTAATTTTACAAACAAAAATGGGTAGTTATTATTTAATTATTATTCTTATTTCACTTGCGAGTATGTGGGTGAGCAGNACGCTTAAGCGAAAGTTTANAACCTATTCTCAGAAGCAATTGCNCAATGGCATGTCTGGCAAAGAGATTGCCGAACAGATGTTGAGTGATCATGGAATTCGAGATGTAAAAGTAATCTCAGTACGAGGTTCTTTGACTGATCATTACAACCCTCAGAAGAAAACAGTTAATCTTAGTGATTCCGTGTACAATGAACGCAATGCNGCTGCTGCTGCAGTAGCTGCCCATGAGTGTGGTCATGCGGTGCAACACGCTCAGGGCTACGAATGGCTTCAAATTCGCTCGACCTTGGTCCCTATGGTCAGTGTTGCCTCCAATATATCCATGCTTGTCATTATTGCTGGTTTTGTATTAATGCAAATTGTTCCTTATGGTTTTACTATTGCAGCCATAGGTGTAGGACTTTTTGGAGTAGGCACTCTTTTTAGTTTTATTACCCTCCCTGTAGAATACGATGCGAGCAACAGAGCACTGGCTTGGTTACAGCGGAAAAATATGGTCTCAAGAGAAGAGCTCGCAGGAGCACAAGACGCTCTGAAGTGGGCAGCTAGAACTTACGTAGTANCCGCTTTAGGCTCTTTGGCTACACTTGCTTATTTTGCTTTTCAAGTNTTTGGAGGAAGAAGAAATTAANCTAAACCCTNATCTGACGATCCAATTGTTGCTGAAGGGAAATAAAGGTCTCTGTTCTTGATACCCCCTCTACTGANTGGATTTTCTTGTTAAGTAATTCCATCAAGTGTTCGTTGTCTCTGCAAAGTAGTTTTACAAAAATACTCCAGTTTCCAGTGGTATAATGACATTCAATTACCTCATCAATCTGCTCTAATTGCTTTACAGCTTCTGGATTTCGAATCGCTTTATCTANGTAAATACCGATAAATGCCATTGTTTTAAAGCCCAATATTTTTGGATTTAAAATTACC
The DNA here is from genome assembly GCA_002167945.1 of Flavobacteriaceae bacterium TMED48. GTDB lineage: Bacteria > Bacteroidota > Bacteroidia > Flavobacteriales > Flavobacteriaceae > MS024-2A. The sequence continues at coordinate 36,217 of NHDB01000007.1, forward strand.
TGTGAACCAGATANTACCTCAGNTTTTTCTAACTTTTTTAAACGTTGATGAACAGCAGCACCAGAAATCCCTGTTTCTTTTGAAATAGCCATAATAGGAGTTCGTGCATCTTGAGTTAGCAGCCTAAGGATGATTTTATCAATACCATCAATTNTTATTTTTTGTTCTGAAATTTTCATTATTTAGTTTAAAATGTATGGTATAAGTTTTNTTTTTGTTNTAAATTTAAATAAAATAGTCGAATTAGATGAAAAGAAAAATNCGCCTTTTTGGGAGTCTTTTTATGGTTTTTGGTATNCTTTTAGGAGCCNTAGGGAGTCATTANTTTAAACGTATCCTGAGTGTTGAGGGTCTNNAAAGTTTTNAAGTAGNATTNCGTTATCTTATTTATCACGGTTTGGGTTTGCTACTGCTTTCGGGTATGGGTTTTAAAAACCNGAAAGAAAAAAAGCGAATTTTTTATTTNATGTTGTGGGGGACTCTTATTTTTTCGGGCAGTATATTCTTACTTTCTTTTAAGAATTTCCTTCCGTTTTCCATTACTTTTTTAGGTCCCATTACNCCTGTAGGTGGGATTGCATTGATACTNGCATGGAGTTTAATGGTTATTGCTTTTTTAAAAAAAGGGAATTAATTANTTGTTTACCTTCTCGATNTAGTTTTCTATCGCCATAGTCATGGACGGNGTCTCAGGCGNAGGCGCTTTGATATTGATTTTAAGACCGGCATCCTCAGCTGCTTTGGTGGTTGAATTTCCATAAACNGCGATTCGTGTATTNTTTTGTTNGAAATCAGGAAAATTCTTNAATAATGACTCAATACCTGAAGGACTAAAAAACACAAGAATATCGTAATAAACGTCTCTAAGATCGGATAAGTCACTCACTACGGTACGATATAAAATTGCACGTTGCCAATTNACATTGATCTTATCCAAAAATTCAGGNTTNTCGNGTTTTAANATNTCAGAGGTNGGNAAAAGGTAAGTTTCCTTNCCAAATTTTTTAAAAGTACTTTCCAAGTCTTTNATGCTTCNCTCACCAACNTAGATTTTTCTTTTGCGGTAAACNACATATTTCTGAAGGTAATAAGCAACAGCCTCTGATTGACAAAAGTATTTGGTGCTGTCTGGAACAGTAAAGCGCATTTCTTTACAAAGACGAAAAAAATGATCTACTGCATTTCGACTTGTCAATATGATGTTTTGAAAATTATTGAAATCAATTTTTTGTTGCCTTACCTCTTTTCCCTCGACNCCTTCAACGTGAATAAACGGTCTGAAATTNACTGTTAATTTGTGTTTTTCTCTNAGTCGGCTGTAGGGTGATTTTTCTGAAGAGGGTTCAGGTTGAGAAACTAAAATAGTTTTCACTTTCATAATTACGTCTAATTACAATTTTGTTTCAATAAATATNAAATAGANCCANAACCAAGGAGCTATTTTGAAAGTGCAAAGATANAGAATTATATAAATAAGCTTCTCTGGATGTGATNTAAAAAAAGAAAAAAAAATTCTACACTGATTGAGAATCCAATTAAAGAACAAAAGTACCATAAGACACTCAGTAATGATGGAAGGAAGACTGCTGTAATTCCAAATAAAAATCAGTCCAATGATAAAAAACGAGGATTGGGTAGCAAAAGTAAAGGTTTTGTATTCAGGAAGGTAAACGTGTTTTTCAAAACCCAGTTGTCTTGAGATAAATTGAATGAGTCGCTGTCTAGCTAAAAGCACTAAACTCAACCCCAAGGCTAAATAATAAAACTCAAAACTATAGCGAAGTGGTTTTCCAGTGTAATTAGACAAAGAAAAGTAGGTAAGCGATAGAGTNCTTACGATCAAGANAAAGCTCGATAAATTAAAATAGCTAAAAAAGTTGAGTTCTTTTTNGTGACTGTATTTCCCAAAATAGACACGAGGTTTTAGGATATTAATNAGACTCATAAAACGACTAGAGTCAAGTTTGTAAANAGCTAGAATGACAATTGAGTTGATCAAAAAGACCAAACTCATCCAATCTTGCTGTAGGTCTGGTCTGTTTATCCATTCTNCCATAGTTCAAAATTAAAGGTTTTCTAAAAAATTATTGTAGTAAACGAGGNGATATGTTGTCTTGACATTTGCTACTTTTACTNCTATNCTATGGAAAATACTTTAATCATCATCCCTACCTACAACGAAATCGAAAATATCGAGTCAATTATTGAAGCAGTTTTTTCGAGTGGATTGCCTTCGGACGTCTTAGTGGTAGATGACCAATCGCCAGATGGGACAGCAGACCAGGTCCTTAAAATGATGAAGAAGTTTCCAAAGCGTTTGTTTCTTGAGTCTAGAGCAGATAAGAAAGGCTTAGGAACTGCCTATGTTCACGGTTTTCACTGGGCACTGAGGCGAAAGTATAGCTATATTTTTGAAATGGATGCAGACTTTTCACACAATCCCAAAGAACTTAGTTCGATGATGGCTCTCTTAAAAAATCAAGCTGACTTGGTTGTGGGGTCTCGATATATTAAAGGAGTGAATGTGGTCAATTGGCCATTAGGCAGGATATTGCTCTCTTACTTTGCCTCTTTTTATGTTAGATTAATTACAGGAATGCCAATTAAAGATGCAACAGCAGGCTTTGTAGGTTACAAAAGACAGGTTCTAGAAGCTATCGATTTAGATCAAATCAAGTTTGTAGGGTATGCATTTCAAATCGAACTCAAATACAAAGCATGGCTTAAAAATTTTAAACTCATTGAACACCCAATCATTTTTACCAATCGTGTAAAAGGGAAATCCAAAATGAATGGTAGTATTATTTGGGAAGCACTTTTCGGTGTTTTATTTTTACGCTTCTTTAAAAAGAGATTTCGATGAATCAGACCTATAAGCTAATTAAAAACGGAACACTCGTTAATGAGAATGAAATACTTCAACGCGACCTGTTGATTTGTGGAAATCGTATAGAACAAATTGCTAGTAAAATTGAAGTCAGTCCCGATGTTGAAGTTATTGACGCAAGTGGAAAATATATTATTCCAGGGCTTATTGACGATCAGGTTCACTTTAGAGAGCCGGGTCTAACCCATAAGGCNTGTATCCATACTGAGTCAAAAGCAGCCTTGGCTGGGGGGATNACNTCTTTTCTAGAAATGCCTAACACCAAACCTCAAACGACAACAAAAGCTGAGTGGGAGGCCAAAAANCGAATAGCTGCTGAAACTTCTTTTGCGAATTACGCTTTTATGTTTGGGGGTACTAACGATAACTTAGAAGAAATTTTAGCATTAGACACTCAACGCGTTCCTGCATTAAAACTCTTTTTGGGTTCCTCAACTGGAAATATGTTGGTGGATAATCCAGAGGTATTGAGAGCTATTTTTAGTAGTACTAAATTAGTGATTGCCGTTCATTGTGANGATGAACAAANGATAAGAACGAATTTGAANGCAGCACAAGAAAAATACGGCGATGCTATTCCAATGGCTGAACACCCTCTAATCAGGAGTGAGGAAGCTTGTTATTTATCCTCNTCTCAGGCGGTTGCCCTAGCAAAGGAGACAGGAGCTCGTTTGCATGTATTTCACGTTTCTACNGCTAAAGAGTTGGAATTATTTCGAAATGATATNCCNTTAAAAGAGAAAAAAATCACTGCTGAGGTTTGTATCCATCATTTGTGGTTTTCAGCTGAAGATTATGAGACTAAAGGAACACGCATAAAATGGAACCCAGCCGTAAAAACAAAAGATGATAGAGCTGCGCTTTGGGAAGGGTTGAACACGGACTTATTAGACGTATTGGCAACAGATCACGCNCCTCATACTNATGAGGAAAAAAATCAGGTTTACACCAAAGCACCCTCTGGGGGTCCACTGGTTCAGCATGCGCTACCAGCACTNCTCACCGCCTTNCATCAGGGAAAAATTACTCTTCAAAAAATCGTTCAGAAGGCATGTCATAATCCGGCTTTACTTTTTGATGTTAAAGACCGTGGTTATATTCGAGAGGGCTACTATGCAGACCTNGTCATACTCGATNTAAACAAANAATTTGAGNTTACAAAAAACGATATTCTCTATCAATGTGGNTGGTCTCCTTTTGAAGGAACCCAGTTTAAAGGATATGTCGAANCAACNCTNCTTAACGGACAGTTGGCTTATTCTAAAGGGCAGGTTCACCCTCAATCAGCAGCCATGGAATTAACGTTTGACAGAAAATGAAAACAGTTGTAAACTTTATTCTAAGTTTAATNTTGACCAGNATGATTTTATCTTGTAGTTCAACAGGAGCTGTTNAAAAACCAGATAATTTNATAAAAGAATCTGTCATGGAACGAGTGTTATACGACATTATGGTTTTGGATGCCATGAGCACCTTCAAGCCTAAAAACCCAGACTTTGAGGCGGTTTATGGTAAGCCCTATATCTATAAAAAATACGGTATAGACAGTTTACAATTGGTAGAAAGCGATAATTATTACGCTAAATTCCCAAGNATTTATTCCCGTTTGTANTCCNATATCCTAAANAGNATGGATAAGGTTAAAGACAGTTTAACNGAGTTGGGCAAACTCCAAAAAAAATAGCTAGTCCTCNGATCTGAATTCAGTNGCAATTCCCTTCTATGGTCTCTGTTGTACTTTNATACTTNAAGTCCAGACTTCGTTCAATTTTTGATCCATCGTATTTTTGAANNCTACACAAGCTTTNAATTGTAGCTTGATTCAAAAAACTCTTTTTGAGTCCAAGAGCATATGCAACTTTGTCAAGTATATAGAGNAAATAGAGAAGTGGTTTTGATAGCGGAAATTTTGCTGTCTTAACCTCTAGGGCGACAGCTATTCGTTGAATNANATCCTTGTATTTAAGATTTTCCGCTACTAGAATAAAGCGTTNATTTTTGATAGGAGATTTCATCAATCTAATGAGTATATCAACCACATCATCTANTGCAACGATACCCGCATTGCCTGTAGGATAAAAGTTCATACCTCTGGCNATTCGTTTGATTAAAGTTCCGCTACTACGATTCCAAAAATGGCTTCCTAAAACAATCCCTGGGTTTACGATAACGACCTCTAGGCCTTCTTGTGACCCTCGCCAAACTTCNAGCTCTGCACCGTATTTAGAGTAGGCATATGGGGTATGGATTTCACTCGAATTCCAAAGGTGTTCCTCATTTACAAGCNTTACTGCNGACTCTACACCCAGGGNAGCCACTGAACTGAGGTAGCCAAATTTCCTAATCTTGTACTTTATGGCTAGGTTAACCAAATTTGCAGTTCCTTCAATATTGGTTTTGATTAACTTATCGGTATGGTATTGAGCAAAAGAGACTTTNGCNGCACAGTGATATACCTCGGTGACCTTTGNAAAGATTTTTTCTAATTGTACAAGATCGTTAAGGTCNGACTGATGCCATTGGATGCTGTTAAAGTATTCCGGATTTTTTGGAGCCATTAATTTAAANAAATCGGCAACCTTATCTATACTGCTTTTCCACCGGTAAAGAGCAAGGGTGTCAAGCTTGTCTTTAGCACAGGCCAAGAGCACATGAGCACCAATCATTCCCGTTCCTCCNGTAACCAAAATCATAAGAACNAANGTACACTTTTTTGATTNTGATTTTTGGTTTACCTNAGAGAAATCTATCTTTACTCAAAAAATAAATGCCAACTAATTTTGTTCAAGAACTTCGGTGGCGTGGATTGCTTCACGACATCANGCCTGATACCGAAGAATTCCTNCTATCAGAACCTACNAAAGGCTATATCGGTTTCGATCCCACAGCAGATTCCCTCCATATTGGCAGCTTGGTTCAGATCATTATTTTAATGCACTACCAAAAAGCTGGACATACACCTATTGTATTGATGGGTGGAGCCACAGGAATGATAGGTGATCCTTCAGGTAAGTCAGACGAGCGAAATTTATTGGATCAAGAAACGCTTGAAAAAAATTGTGATGGTATTCAAAAACAATTTGAACGATTTTTAGATTTCGATTCTTCGCTTTCCAATGCAGCCAAATTGGTCAACAATTACGACTGGATGAAAGATTATAGCCTAATCGAATTTTCAAGAGATGTGGGGAAACACATTACGGTGAATTATATGATGGCCAAAGAATCTGTTAGAAAACGCTTGAGTTCTGAGGTTAAGGTAGGAATGTCATTTACAGAATTCACCTATCAATTGCTCCAAGGATTTGACTTTCTCCATCTTTACAAAACCCTGAATTGTAAACTTCAACTTGGAGGGAGTGATCAGTGGGGAAATATTACCACAGGAACTGAGCTTATCAGAAGAAAAGAAGGGGGTAAAGCCTATGCAATTACCTGTCCCTTAATCAAAAAAGCAGACGGCTCTAAATTTGGGAAGACTGAAGAGGGTAATGTTTGGCTTGACAAATCCCGGACTTCATCCTACAGGTTTTATCAATTTTGGTTAAATGCCTCTGATGAAGACGCCCTTTCTTATATTAAAATCTTTACTTTTTTAAGCGAGTCTGAGGTGAATCAAAAAATCCAAGAACACACAGAAGCCCCGCATTTGAGGGTGTTGCAAAAGACCATAGCTGAAGAAGTCACTCATTTGGTCCACGGTGAGGAAGAATTGATCAAAGCCCAAGAAGCTTCACAAATTCTCTTTGGTAAGGCCACTAGCGAAGCACTTCAAAAGCTGGATCAAGCTACTTTTCTTGAATTGTTTGAGGGTGTTCCTCAGGCCAATGTAAAGAGAAGTCAACTCAAAGAGGGTATGGATGCCGTAGCGGCTTTATCAGCTGAAACAGGATTTTTACAATCCAATGGTGAAGCTCGAAGAGCGTTGAAAGAAAATGCCATTTCAGTAAATAAAAGCAAAATTACTTCAGACTATATCATCAAGGAAATAGATCTAATTGCAGATCAATACGTACTGCTGCAGAGGGGTAAAAAAAACTACTTTATCCTAAAACTTAAAGATTAGACAACCATTAAGTTACAGCCTCTGACCTCTGCCTGATCAAACCTACCCAATACCTCAAAGCTTCCATCTATGTAAAGCTTTCCCAAGTCTTGAGTAGCGATAAAAGCACAAGAGTCAATATTTGCAAGATCAATAATGTTAAGCCCTCCCGTTTTTCCAAAAGGTTGAATTTCGAAAGGATCTTCAGGGGCCCGGGTTAAAACTTTCATCCAAGGGGGAGAATAAAAAATTCCATCTCCATCCGAATAGGCTTGGCTAAAGAGTTCTGTCATACCGTATTCAGCGTGTATGTGACGTACTCCAAATCGGTCCTTTAGATGCTCGTGAAGAGCAGCTCGAACCCATTCCTTTCGCATACCTTTCATACCTCCTGTTTCCATAATGAGGGTATGATTCAGATTCCAATTGAACTTTTCAGCAGCTTCAAGAAGTGCAAAAGTAACACCTAGTAAAATTGTTTTTTGACCTTTTTCTTCTTGGCGATCCAAGGTTGCTTTGAGCTTGTCCCATTCGTCCAAATAAAAACCACTTAAAGGTTGTTTGGTTTGCTGAATCAATTCGTTGGCCATATACACTAAGGAGGCATGATCTCGTTCGAGATAGGAAGGAAGTAATGCAATAAGNGTANAGTCTTCNATAGATCCGTAAAATAATTCAAANCCCCTTTCAAAACTCTGATGATAAATACTGTAATCTANTACATAGTGTTTGGATCGNATTTGTCCCGAAGTTCCGCTAGATTCAAAGTAATTTGTTGGTGTGNTTGGAGAAGAACAAACCGTATGTGATTTAAAAAATTGTATGGGTAGAAATGGGATGTCTTTTATTTCTTTAANATCTGAAGGATTGATATTGATCAGATCACAATACGAACGATAAACANCATTATACTCAAATTGATATTGAAAAAGNGCTAGNGCGTGCTCATTAAATTCTGAATCGTTTGTAATACGATNAAAGGCGAGTAAAGATGATCTCATGGGGTAAAATTAGCNAAAAAACTGTTGTTGTTTACGGAATGACTAATCGTTTCAATCCATTTTTTCCATCTTGTTCTAATTTAAAAATATAAATCCCAGANGGAAGCTCNCNTAAATAGATACTTTCGTTGTAAGTAACTACCNCAAGTTTTTTTTCTCCGAGAACGTTGAAAATTTCGATGTGTTTNTCTNNANNACTGTTGNTTTTGATATACAGCCTTTCGTTTTTTTACTGGATTCGGGAAAATTGAAAACTNTAGGCTATTCTGCTGCGTTTTTTCAAAAGGATCAATATTGANTGACAACCACTTCGCNTNACTAGCTAGAAGTGTAAATGANAACAAACACAATATGGATAAATAAAATCGCTTCACGGGGCTAATGTTACAAAGCGAATTTATAAAATAATTGCTAATATTAATACTTAGATAACATGAATAACATCAATAAAATGTTAATTTTATTTTTTTAAATAAATGAAAAAAGAAGANATTAAAATTCTTTTGGTAGATGACGAGCCAGANATTCTAGAAATTATTCGTTTCAATTTAGAAAAGGTTGGTTATCAAATCAAGACAGCTTCTAACGGGCTTGATGCNATTAAGGTNTCTAAAAAATTCCTCCCTCACCTTATTATTTTAGATGTAATGATGCCTGATTTAGACGGTATNGAGACCTGNGAGCGTTTGAGACAAGACGAGCGATTCCAAGAAACAATCATCNTGTTTTTAACNGCTAGGGGAGAAGACTATTCCTATNTAGCTGCATTTGATGCCGGTGCAGACGACTATGTNACCAAGCCGGTTAAGCCTAAAGTNTTGGTTTCTAAGGTTAAAGGTTTANTGAGAAGACTGAAGAAACNAGAGGCTACTAGCACTCAATTAGAGTTTAAAAACTTANTGATNGACAGAGAAGAATATAAGGTGACTCTNAAGGGTAANGAACTTTCGATGCCGAGAAAAGAATTTGAATTACTCTATCTACTGGCCTCAAAACCAGGTAAAGTTTTTAAGCGTGAAAAGATTATGGAGAAAATTTGGGGGAGCGATGTGGTTGTCGGAGATCGAACAATTGATGTACACATTAGAAAGCTTAGAGAAAAAATTGGAAATCGATTTTTTAAAACAGTTAAGGGTGTAGGCTACAAGTTNATTCAACCTGAAAAATAATCTTGTGNGGCGGTTCAAGTTTAAAAAAGCAAGCNTTNTTTCAGCTNTACTAGTCTCCTTTGTNGTGGTGNTCCTTCAGTTTTTCTTCCTTTNCATTTTTTTAGAACTNCCTATNTCTCAATTCAGTTCCATGCTTTTACTGGAGTTTATTCTGANACTNATCTTGGNATATATAGTATTATCCTACAGTTTTGAACGGTTTTTAATCACCNGANTAAGAGAGCTTTATANAAGCCTAATTCCTACCACCTCATATGCTCCTTCAGTTGGCCAGTCAGAAGATATTGACTTACTGACAACCAGTCTTAAAAAGNTGAGTTCAGACCAAAATCTGGAAATCGAACTCTTAAAAAAAGAACAGAGTTATAGAAGAGAATTTATAGGAAATTTAGCTCATGAGTTAAAAACTCCTTTGTTTACAGTTCAAGGGTATGTTTTGACNTTACTCGATGGAGTTGATGAGAAAAAAACCGTCAAAAAATACCTAAAGCAGACTTCTAAAGGTGTAGATCGACTTATTTACATCATTAAAGATTTGGATTTGATTACCAAGTTTGAATCNGGTATGGCAACTTTAGACCAAAAACCTTTTGATATCATAGNCGCTATTGAAAACGTCTTTGAACTCCTTGAAATGCAAGTTTCTGNAAATAAGAGTGTATTAAAGTTTGATANGGAATATCCAGAACCNCTTATGGTTTATGCCGACGAAGAGCGAATNCAACAGGTATTGACAAACCTTATCGTCAACTCTTTAAAATACGGAGTCGAAAGGGGCGTTACAGAANTGAGTTTAGAAGTGCTGAAAGAAGATAAAATTTTGGTTCGTATTGCGGATAATGGTGAAGGGATTGATGAAGAACANCTGCCTCGACTTTTTGAACGGTTTTATAGAGTGGATAAAACTCGAAATAGAAATCAGGGAGGTTCCGGACTGGGGCTTGCCATTGTCAAGCACATCATAGAAGCTCATGGTGAAAAAATATTTGTGGAGAGTGAAGCTAAAGTTGGCTCAGAATTCTCTTTTTCCCTCACTTTAGATCGAAATTAAGCGCGCCCTAGATTTCAAAATTCCTATTTTTATCAAAAAATAAAACCGCAGTGGGAAGTAAAAATAAATTAAAACGTTTTAGGGAAAATGAAACCTTTGCCAACGTGCTTCAGCCAGATAGAGACTTATTGGCTACCGCTGACTTTTCACTAAAAGGGAAATGGAAAAAAGATTTTTTTAAAAATGACTATCAATTAGTGTTAGAGTTGGGTTGTGGCAAAGGAGAATACACAGTTCATCTTGCTCAAAACAACCCAAAGGTAAATTATATTGGTATCGATATTAAGGGAGCTCGTTTTTGGAGAGGAGCCAAAACAGCACTTGAAACAGGCTTAAATAATGTTGCTTTTTTAAGAACACAAATAGAACTTATATCTTCTTGCTTTACCAAAAATGAAGTCGATGAAATTTGGATTACGTTTCCTGATCCGCAGCTTAAATACAAAAGAAGTAAACATCGATTGACTCATCCCGACTTTTTAAAAAATTATAAAAAAATTCTCAAGCCTAAAGGTGTTATCCATTTGAAGACGGATAGCGAATTTTTATTTGGCTATACTTTAGGGATGGTAGCCAATCAGGGAGACATTCTCTATGCCCATCACGATATTTATAACAATAGCAGTTCCCCACAAGTAGCTACGGCCATACAAACCTTCTACGAAAAGCAATTCCTAAAAGAGGGGAAAGCAATTACCTATATGCAATTTACACTGTAGTATGACCGTTGAGCCCTCTTTTTTTTCAAAGGTATACGAAGTTGTCCGTCAAATTCCCGAAGGAAAAGTAACCTCTTATGGCGCTATCGCAAAATATCTGGGTTCTCCTCAAAGTTCACGTATGGTTGGATGGGCAATGAATGCTTCCCATTCACTTGATGACGTTCCTGCTCATCGCGTGATAAACAGAAAAGGCTTGCTTACTGGCAAGCATCATTTTGGAGGGGGAACGATCATGCAACAACTCCTAGAAAACGAAGGTGTTCATATAATTGAAGATCAAATTCAAGATTTGGAAAAACACTTTTGGGATCCTGTAAAATCTCTAGAGGACTTTTAAAAAGCTTTGGCTTTTGTTATTGAATCCTTAGCAGTATATTTGCCTACTTACCACAACGGACATGAAAATCACTAAAGAAGCGGTAATTAATTCACTGAAAACAATCAGTTTACCTGGAGAGGGGGGAAATATCATTGATGAAGGCGTGCTTTCCAATATCATGATTTTTGGCGATCAGGTCGATATCGACTTACAATTGCAAAACCCCAGTCTTCAAGCCAGAAAAAAACTCGAAATTACTATTCTTAAAACCATACACGAAAAGGTGTATGAAAAGGCAAAAATTAAAATAAATACTAAGGTTGTAGCCGCAGCAAAACCCGAGCAAACCATCAAAGGGAAACCCATAGAGGGAATAGAAAATATCATTGCCGTATCCTCAGGCAAGGGGGGTGTTGGAAAATCTACAATTACAGCCAATTTAGCAGTTACACTTGCCAATATGGGCTGTAAGGTTGGAGTTTTGGATGCCGATATCTACGGCCCCTCGATTCCTACTATGTTTGATGTGGAAGGGGCTCGGCCCTTGTCCGTTCAAGTAAACGGGAAATCAAAAATGGAACCCATAGAAAATTACGGAGTGAAAGTCTTGTCAATTGGATTTTTCACTAAACCTGACCAAGCCGTAGTTTGGAGAGGCCCCATGGCTGCCAAAGCTTTAAACCAAATGATATTTGATGCCGCTTGGGGTGAATTGGACTTTCTCTTAATAGATCTCCCTCCTGGTACTGGTGATATCCATCTAAGTATAGTACAGTCGCTACCTCTGACTGGAGCGGTGGTGGTGAGTACTCCTCAAAATGTAGCTCTGGCTGATGCTAAAAAAGGAATAGCGATGTTCCAACAAGACAGTATCAATGTTCCCGTTTTGGGAATTGTTGAAAACATGAGTTATTTTTCCCCTGCTGAGCTTCCCGAAAATAAATACTACATTTTTGGTAAAAAAGGAGCAGAGTATTTGGCTAAAGATAAAGAAGTACCTTTTCTTGGAGGCTTACCTTTGGTTCAGAGTATAAGAGAAGCAGCTGATGTTGGAAGACCAGCGGTACTTCAAGACCAAAGTAGCCTAGCCACTCATTTTGATGAAATCACCAAAAAGCTAGTAGCCCAAACCTTGTTGCGAAATGAAAAATTACCCCCTACAAAAGCTGTAGAGATAACTAATTTAGTTGGATGTGAAGCCGTAAAGTCATGAGTCAAAGTCAAGAACAAATTATAGAAAAAATCCATCAAGCCCTCGATGAAATTCGACCGTTTCTCAATTCTGATGGTGGTGACATTTCGTTTGTTTCCCTCAAAGACAATAAAGTTAAAGTTCAACTTCACGGAGCCTGTGTAGGGTGTAGTGTCAATCAAATGACGCTCAAGTCAGGTGTGGAAATGACCATTAAAAAATACCTTCCTGAAATTGAATCTGTAGAAAGTATAGACCCTTCAGTCAATGATTAAAACTGATATTCTTATTATTGGTGCAGGTCCAACGGGACTATTTGCTGTATTTGAAGCGGGTTTACTCAAACTTAAATGTCATCTAATAGACTCCCTACCCATGCCAGGCGGACAATGTGCAGAGATTTATCCCAAAAAGCCGATTTACGATATTCCCTCTCATCCTGAAATTATGGCGGGAGATTTAATCAAAAACCTGGAAGATCAAATTGCGCCTTTTGAGCCAGGCTATACCCTGGGTGAAAGTGCAGTTACGATTGAAAAAACAGATGACGAGCAGTTTATCGTAACCACAGATAAAGGCACAAAACATCAAGCTCCTGTGGTTGCTATAGCTGGCGGTCTTGGAACCTTTGAGCCTAGAAAACCTCCCTTGGAAAATCTAGAGGCTTATGAAAATAAAGGGTTAAACTACATCATCAAAGATCCAGAGTATTATCACAATAAAAAAATAGTCATTGCTGGTGGTGGTGATTCTGCATTGGACTGGACTATATTTTTAGAAAATGTGGCCTCTTCAGTCACTTTAGTTCACAGAAGAAATGAGTTTCGAGGTGCTTTGGACTCTGTCGATAAAGTACAGGAACTTAAAAATGAGGGGAGGATCAATCTGATCACACCCGCTGAGGTCACTGCTCTAAAGGGTAAAGATAAATTAGAAGCCCTTGCGATTACCCAGGAGGGGACTTCCACAATCTTGGAATGTGATTTTTTTATTCCGCTTTTTGGTCTGACTCCCAAGTTAGGACCCATTGCAAATTGGGGTCTTGAAATCGAAAAAAATGCTATAAAAGTTGATAACAGTCTCGATTACCAAACCAATATCCCTGGGATTTATGCCATTGGTGATGTGAATACCTATCCTGGTAAATTAAAACTTATTTTATGCGGTTTCCACGAGGCTACACTCATGTGTCAAAGTGCTTTTAAACGGATTTATCCCGACAAAAGAAATGTTCTAAAATACACAACAGTAAGCGGTGTAAGTGGTTTTGACGGTTCTCTAAAGCAGGCAGCAAAATCTACAATTAAAAGTATAGAATAAATGAGTGNAGACATTCGGATTTATGTAACCGATAGAGAGGNCANNCGCCACGAGTTGATTGCACCTACCGANATGCAAATGAATTTGATGGAAGTCTGNAAAGCGTATGAACTNCCAGTTGAGGGTACCTGCGGCGGAATGGCTCTTTGTGCTTCCTGTCAGTGTTATNTAGAAAGTTCGCANCNACTCCCTGAACGTTCTGNTGANGAGNAGGCCATGCTNGCCGAGGCGTTTCANGTAAAAGANACNAGTCGGTTAGGTTGTCAAATCCTTATAACAGCTGAACTGGACGGTTTGGAAGTAGAACTCGCACCTGAAGAATAATATGAATAAACTAAATAAACATCGCTGTGCCTTATTTGATCTTGACGGTGTCATAGTAGATACAGCACAATATCATTTTTTAGCCTGGAAAAAAATTGCTACCCAATGTGGGTACAAATTGACCGTACAAGACAACGAGCAACTCAAAGGAGTCAGTCGTCCCGATTCCCTAAACCGAATATTAGAAATGGCTGGCACAAGTTTGGATGAAACTACCTTTGAGTCATATCTACAACAAAAAAATAATGACTATTTGGAGCTTATTCAAGGAGTCACACCAGACGATATACTCTCTGGAGTTCAAGCTGCGTTGAATTTCCTCAAGGTAAATAAAGTAAAGATTGGCTTGGGTTCAGCAAGTAAAAATGCAATGATCATACTCGAAAAACTTCAGATCACTTCTTTTTTTGAAGTCATTATAGACGGGAATTCTGTTCAACATGGTAAGCCTCATCCAGAAGTGTTTTTAAAAGGAAGTAATGCACTTGGAGTNGCTGCTGAAGCTTGTGTTGTTTTTGAAGATTCTCAAGCAGGTATTGATGCTGCTAAGGCAGGAGGAATGACAGCTGTCGCACTTGGCGATGCAGAACTGTTTGAAAATATGGATTATTGCTATCCTGATTTTGAATCCTTGGACGAAGTTGTCTTACAAACCTTATTTTAGTTTATAAAGTATACAGAATGAAATCAAGCTATCTAAAAATACATCCTTGGAAAATCATCGAAGAAGATTTCGACCCCAGTCAAGTAAAGTCTTCAGAGAGTATTTTTAGTTTAGGAAACGGTGCTATGGGCCAACGGGCAAATTTTGAAGAAGCCTATTCGGGAGAAAGCTTTCAAGGAAGTTATGTTGGGGGCGTTTATTATCCTGATAAAACTAAGGTGGGTTGGTGGAAAAATGGTTATCCAGAATATTTTGCTAAGGTATTGAACGCTCCAAATTGGATCGGAATCAATTTTGTTGTAAATGGAAGTATTCTCGATCTAAATCAGTGCAGTTCTGTGTCCAACTTCCGAAGGGAATTGGATATGGAAACAGGCATCTATACGCGTTCATTTCAGGCACAAGTCAATCCAGATTGTAAAATAGAAGTTATCGCTAAGCGCTTTTTATCTATGGATGAAGCAGCTTTAGGAGTAATACAGTATCAAGTCAAAGCACTTCAAGGGTCTTGTGATTTGGCCATTGAATCATATATCGAAGGAAAAATTACGAATCAAGATTCCAATTGGGACGACCCATTTTGGAACCATCTTTCAGCCACTAGTTCAGACGGTCTAATGCTTCTTGAGTCACAAACTTACAAGACGGAATTTGATGTTGCGACTTATGCACAAACCCATCTGATCAACCCCCAAGGAAAATTAATTTCAGATTTTGATCAATCAACTGAAGACGGGCGCTTGAGTCAGTCAAAAAATCAATTCCTTAATGAGGGAGAACAATGTACTGTTCTCAAATTTGGTGGTTATATCAACGGATTAAATCATGCTCCCCAAACCTTTAAGACCAAAGCAAAAAAGCTTGTAAAAGAGGCACTTGAAAAAGGAATAGACCAATTGATGGAAGCTCAGCGACTGGCTTGGGCCGCCATTTGGGAAATCTCAGATATTGAAATTCATGGGGATGACGCGGCTCAACAAGCCATACGCTTTAGTATTTTTCAGCTCAACCAAACCTATAATGGAAAAGATCCTAAACTCAATATAGGTCCCAAAGGTTTTACAGGAGAAAAATACGGAGGGAGTACTTATTGGGATACAGAAGCTTATTGCCTTCCCTTTTACATGGCGACTAAAAGTCACCAAGTAGGGCGAAACTTATTAACGTACCGTTATAATCAATTGGATAAGGCGATTGAAAATGCCCAAAAATTAGGGTTTAATCAAGGAGCAGCACTCTATCCCATGGTTACCATGAATGGTGAAGAATGTCATAACGAATGGGAAATTACTTTTGAAGAAATTCACAGAAATGGAGCCATTGCCTTTGCGATTTACAATTATGAGCACTACACAGCAGACCAAACCTACATCCCTGAAATGGGAATTGAAGTATTGATTGCAATCGCTCGTTTTTGGGCACAGCGAGTCAATTATTCTGATTTTCGAAATGCCTACGTAATGCTCGGAGTAACCGGTCCAAACGAGTACGAAAATAATGTCAACAACAATTGGTACACCAATTATATTGCCCAGTGGTGCTTAAACTACGCAGCCGATCAGCAGGCAAAAATAGCTGATGAGCATCCGCAACGCTGGAGTGAACTTGTTGAAAAGTTAGCTTGGAAAGCTGATGAAGCAGTGCTTTGGAAAAGCATAGCCAGCCAAATGTACTTTCCAAAACACCCTACGCAAGATATTTTCCTTCAACAAGACGGTTTTTTAGATAAAGATCTTCAACCAGCAAATACAATCCCTCCTGATGAGCGACCCATTAATCAACACTGGTCTTGGGATCGAATCTTGAGATCACCTTACATCAAACAAGCAGATGTATTACAAGGATTTTACCTCTTTGAGTCTCACTTTGACAAGCAAACACTAGAGCAACATTTTGATTTTTACGAACCACTGACCGTACACGAATCTTCTCTATCACCCTGTATTCACTCCATTTTAGCTGCTCGTTTAGACAAAATGCAAAAAGCCTATGAGCTTTATTTGCAAACTTCGCGTTTGGATTTGGATGATTATAATAAGGAGGTGGAAGAAGGATTGCATATTACCAGTATGGCAGGAACTTGGATGAGTATCGTAGAAGGTTTTGGAGGACTTGCTGTGGTCGATGACCAATTACACATCAATCCTAAACTTCCCGAAGCTTGGAATGCGTTCTCTTTTAAACTAAACTTTAGAGGAACTGCGATCAAAGTAGAAGTTAGCAAAGAAAATGTAAGGGTCACTCATGGCAATCCAGATCTGATTGTATATTGTAATGGAAATGCTATTGCCTCTTAAAAAATGAAAGAATTAATCTCTTTTTCACTACTCTTTTTTTCACTTTTTACCCAAGCACAAGTTGATAGAATAGAGCCTCCCTTTTGGTGGAAGGGAATGAAAAATTCCACTCTTCAACTGATGCTTAATGGAGAAGATATAGCGGACTACAGCTTAAAAATTCCCGCTATTGAAAAAATCGAGGTGCATCGAGTTGAAAATCCTAACTATCTTTTTGTCGATCTCGATCTAAGTGATCANCAGCANGGAATTGTAGAAATTAATCTGTTAAAAAAAGGGAAANTTCAATCGAGTATTCAATACGAAATTAAAACACGGGAGCAGCGTCCAAACCTAGACAGCTTTANTGCAGCCGATGTGATTTACCTCCTTATGCCAGACCGTTTTGCAAATGGAGATCCATCCAATGACGCACACCCCTCTGTGAAGGAACAGCCCAACAGAAATGATAAAGACGGACGACACGGAGGAGATATCAAAGGAATTATCAACCACCTGGATTNTCTCGAAGANCTTGGAGTAAGCGCGCTTTGGTCGACACCCCTTTGCGAGGACAACGACCCAAGGGTGTCTTACCATACCTATGCCCAAAGTGATGTGTATCGGATTGATCCTCGCTTTGGNACAAATGAAGATTANCGCCTCCTAGCCGATGCCCTTCATCAACGAAAGATGAAACTGATTATGGATTACGTCACCAACCATTGGGGAATTGAACACTGGATGGNAAAAGACTTACCAACTTCAGATTGGATTCATCAATTTGAGACCTACACCAATACGAACCACAGAAAAGAAATTCACTCCGACCCCTATGCAACAGTCATCGACCGAAAAGAATTATTGGAAGGTTGGTTTGTACCNACGATGGCTGATCTCAATCAAAACAATCCTTANCTCTTAAATTATTTGATCCAAAATGCAATTTGGTGGNTTGAGTTTGCTCAAATTGANGGTTTTAGAGTCGATACCTATCCTTACAATAACCCAAGGCCCATGACACTTTGGTTGGAAGCGATAAGAATGGAGTACCCTGACTTCAATATTGTTGGTGAGGGTTGGATGCACAACAGCATTCATTTATCNTACTGGCAGGAAAAAAGTCCTATTGCAGCAATACAAGGTTTTGATTCTAAGTTACCCAGNGTCATGGATTTTACATTNAACGATGCATTGGTCAAGACATTTAATGAAAAAAATGCTTATTGGGAACACGGAACGACCCGACTTTATAAAAATCTGCAAAATGACTTTTTGTATCCAGACATCAACAAGGTGATCATTTTTGCTGAAAATCACGACACTAACCGAATCAATGATTTTTACCCCGAGTTTAAAAATTACAAACAAATGCTCAGTGTATTGATGACCCTTAGAGGAATTCCACAAATTTACTACGGCACAGAAATCGGAATGACGGGAAAAAAAGAAGTAGGTGATGGAGATATTCGAAGGGATTTTCCNGGAGGCTGGCCCAGTGATGAGCAAACTGCCTTTAACCAAGAGGGGAGAACTCCNAAACAAAATCAATATTTTGATTTTTCAAAAAAATTGATCCAGTGGAGAAAAACCAATTCAGCTGTTCACTTTGGAAAAACCCTNCATTATATCCCTCATGAAGATGTTTATGTTTATTTTAGATATACNGAAGAAAAACGTGTCATGGTAGTGGTNAATAANAATTTGGAAAACCAAAACCTTCAATTGAGTCGCTATAGCGAGGGAATCGCAGGGAATACTNAGGCANTAGACGTCATNTCAGGAAAATCATTCAGTCTGCCTAAAGTTTTGGAGGTAGCTGCAGAAACNACNTTAATCTTTGAANTAANCTTATGAAACTCATACGTATTTTAATCTTAAGCCTTATTATCTGGTCATGCCAAGAGCAGCTAGAGGAAGCAAGAAAGCCAGAAGNNAAGCCCACACCAGAAGTCACTCCTTATCAACCGATCAGTGAAGAGCTTGTCTCCAAGGCCGTACTTTATGAAGCCAACATTCGTCAATATTCTAACGAAGGAAGCTTTAATGCCTTTGCAAAGGACTTACCAGTACTGAAAAAAATGGGTGTAAAAATCATATGGTTAATGCCCATTAATCCTATATCTACTACTAAAAGTAAAGGTCCTCTAGGGAGCTATTATGCAGTATCAGATTATACCAAGGTCAACCCAGAATTTGGAACCCTTGACGATTTTAAAGCGCTAGTCAACAAAGCCCATTCGCTAGGAATGTATGTTATTTTAGACTGGGTTCCAGGGCATACAGGTTGGGATCATGTTTGGATAAAAGAGCATAGCGATTTTTACCTTAAAAACAGAAGAGGAGAGATCATTGATCCTATAGACTTTCGAACAGGAAAGTCTTTTGGATGGACTGATGTTGCCGATTTAAACTACAACAATCTGGAAATGCGTGAAGCCATCAGGCAAGCGATGATCTATTGGGTTGAAGAGGCCAATATTGACGGTTACAGAATCGATCAAGCCTATGCCGTACCTCAAGAATTTTACGACAANACTTTTGAAGCTTTAAAAGCGATCAAACCGGTGTTCCTTCTGGCAGAAACCGATATTTACCACCCNGGTGGATTGGGGTTAGTNAGCAANTTTGACGCCTCTTATGATTGGCCAGGNCATCATTTATCAAAAGAGGTAGCTCAGTCTNAAAGTAATGCAATGGATTATTCCCGTCATATTGACCGTACTTTAAGACGTTATGGTTCTGAAAATATTGTGGTCAATTTTGTGTCGAATCACGATGAAAATTCATGGAATGGCACTGTAGAAGAAAGTTATGGAANTGCAGCTCATGCTTTTATGGCGATGAATTATACTANTCCNGGGATGCCCCTTATTTACTCTGGACAAGAGTACGACCTCAANAAACGACTCCGCTTTTTTGAGAAAGACAGTTTTCCCAAAACTAAGGGNAAAACCATGGAGCTCTTGANTCAGTTGGGAGCCCTTAAAAATNATTTTTCAGCATTAGNAAGNGGCGNAGCAGCTGGCTCTTTTCAAAGACTCNCGACCTCAAAAGACAATCAAGTCTTTGCTTTTGAAAGAGGGAAAGAAGGGGATACCTTGGTTGTAATGGCGAATTTGAGTAAAGAATACGCCCAATTTACCATGCCCTATGACGGCGTTTTTAAACGGTATCAGGATTTTAAAACTAAAAANCTTTCATCCTCTTATCAATACGATATGAAGCCTTGGGAATTTTGGATTTTAATCAAGGANTAAAGTTGAGTAAAATGAGACAANNTTTAANACTATTCGCAATGGGACTGATTTTTAATTCGTGTACTCCTCCAAAAAATACACTGNTAATTGGGCATAGAGGGGCAAAAGGGCATTTGGCTGAAAATACGCTACCCTCTATTGATAAAGCATTAGAANTGGGAGTNGACGGGATCGAAATAGATGTGTTTCGNTGTGCCAGTGGAGAATTAGTCGTCTTTCACGACCAAACTTTAGAAAAACTAACCAATGNAACAGGCTATATTGAGNAGTTGGAATTGGACTCCATTCGAAATATNGAAGTACTCAATGGATTTACCATTCCGACCCTGGAAGAAGTTATGAATTTAATTGACGGTAGGGTAGTATTAAATATTGAACTCAAAGGGACGCAAACAGCCNTATTGACAAATGCGCTTCTTCAAGATTATTTTAAAAAAGGAATTTGGTCGTCTGACAAAATTTTAATTTCCAGCTTTAATTGGGAGGAGCTAAGGCTGTTTTACGAGGTGAATACTGAAGTACCAATAGCTGTTCTAACTGAAGATGACCCTTTGGATGCGATACCAGTGGCAAAGACCCTTAANGCTNTAGCCATCAATCCAAACTTTAAATCGCTGAACAAAGAGAATGTTGCTAAAATAAAAGAAGCGAGCCTGNAACTTTTCCCGTGGACGGTAAATCAACCNGANGATATCACNGCGTTAATTGATCTAGGAGTAGATGGAATCATTACTGATTTTCCAGAGCGCGTTCCTAANAAATAAGATTNTTTTCAGTTTAAATAAAGTATAGCTCCGTTTAAAAGAGTAGCAAAACTAACCCAAGCCAGATAGGGGTAGAGTAAAATTGCAGCTTTTTTATCGACCAAACGAAACCAATAAATGGTTCTTTCAATAAGAATCAGCAGTGTGATGATGACGAGCATTCCTAAAAGCGGACTTCGTAAGCCAAAAAACACCAAGGACCATAATCCATTAAAAATTAATTGTGCTCCAAAATGATANAGTGCGGTTTTTCCCCAAATATGTCTTCGTCCGTAATGCCATACCGAACCTACTGCCCAACCCATCATGCAATAAAGCAACGTCCATACAGGAGCAAACAACCAATTGGGTGGGGAGAAAAAGGGTTTTTCCAATCCNGCATACCATTCGGGNATGGCTTGTCGGGTGACCAAGCTCGAAAGGAAACCAACAGCAAGTGAAATACCTATGCCCACAGCTATGGAAATAAAATAGGAAAACCTTCGATTCTTCATNAATGTAAAACTACTAGAAATATACTATTTATNATCACCNAAATCAGAAGATTGCCGATGAAGCTGTATCTTTGTTCAGTATGNTGAACTCATCTTTTATTTCCTCAGCCGATCAAGTTGCAGTATCCTTTACCACCAAGTGGCAAGCACCTAGCAATATTGCTTTGGTTAAATACTGGGGAAAAACAGAACCTCAGCTTCCCAAAAACCCTTCTTTAAGTTTTACACTTTCTTCAAGTGTGACGACGACTGAAGTTGTTTTTAGTCCAAATAACCAAGGAATTTTTGAATTTGAATTTTATTTTGAGGGTACATTAAAAGCTGATTTTAACCCAAAATTGAATTCTTTTTTTGATCGGATCAAGACCTANATTCCATGGTTAAATTCCTATACGCTGAGGATAAGCAGTCAAAATTCTTTTCCCCATTCAAGTGGAATAGCTTCTTCTGCTTCTGCCATGGCGGCTTTAAGTNTGTGTTTGATGGATATGGAACGTAAATTAATTCCTGAAACTTCANCGGNAGATTTNTGTAAAAAAGCTTCTTTTCTAGCCCGTCTCGGTTCGGGAAGTGCTGCTCGTAGTGTTGAAGGACCTGTAACCCTTTGGGGCAAAAACAGTATTCAAAAATCAGGAAGTGACCTTTATGCAACCCCCTTTGGAGCTGACTTAAACCCTATATTTAGCAGTTNTCAAGANACCATACTTTTGGTGGACAAGGGCACAAAGGCAGTCTCCAGTACCCAAGGACACCAGCTGATGCACAATCATCCTTTTGCAGCACAGCGATTTATCCAAGCAAGGCATNATTTGGCTNATTTAGTTCCNATTATGAAGTNGGGTGATTTAGATGGATTTATGCGAATAGTTGAAACAGAGGCTTTGTCATTGCACGCTATGATGATGACTTCAAATCCTTATTTTATTCTTATGCAGCCCAATACCTTAGAGATTATCCAAAAGGTATGGGAATACAGAAAAGAAACTCAAATTCCNTTGTGTTTTACATTGGATGCAGGTGCTAATATTCACTTGCTTTATCCTAAACAGAATAGTGAAGCGGTTGGCACTTTTATAAAAGCAGATTTAGCAGCATATTGTGAGCAAGGTCAATACCTCTTTGATGAAGTTGGCACAGGAGCGAAAAAAGTGTAACTTTGAAANGGTNAAACAGTTGATGTTTTGCTGTAAAAGAAAAAGAAAAAAAAGTACATGAAAGGACCCCTATTTTTTGCAAAAATATTGTTGTTCGGAGAGTACGGTATCATCAAAGATTCCAAAGGGCTTTCCATTCCCTATAATTTTTACAGAGGAGCACTTAAAATCCCAGCTAACAAAGCTGAGTTTGACGACGATTCCCACAAAAAACTTGTTGATTTTTCCAAATATCTAAAAACCTTAGATAGTAAAATCATCGATTTTGATTGGAAAAAACTGGAGCGTGATTTATCTCAAAAAATGTACTTTGACAGTAGTATCCCCCAAGGCTACGGTGTTGGTAGTAGCGGTGCTTTGGTTGCAGCGATTTACGATCAGTACGCTTGTTGTAAAATTACGGTTTTAGAAAATCTGACTAAAGAAAAATTGGCTTATCTCAAGAANGTCTTNAGCCTTATGGAATCNTTTTTTCACGGNAAATCTTCGGGTCTAGATCCTCTTAACAGTTATTTGAGTTTGCCCATACTGATCAATTCAAAGGAAAATATTCAAACNACTGGAATTCCCTCTCAGCATTCAAAGGGTAAAGGAGCTGTATTTTTATTGGACAGCGGAAGGACAGGAGAAACGGCACCTATGGTATCCATGTTTATGGAAAATATGAAAAAGGAAGCCTTCAGCAACATGATNCGGGATCANTTTATCAAGCGTTCAGATGCCTGTGTGGAAGATTTTTTAAANGGAAATATCAGTTCACTGTTTAAAAACATCAAATCGCTGTCTTCTTTGGTACTGAATAATTTCCAGCCCATGATCCCCGAAAGCTTTCACCAATTGTGGCAAAAAGGAATCGACACCAACGACTATTACCTCAAACTTTGTGGTTCTGGTGGAGGAGGATTTATTTTAGGCTTTACTCAAGATTTTGAAAAAGCCAAAAAGTCCNTAAAGCAATACCCTTTGGAAGTGGTNTATCATTTCTAAATCNTTCAATGTCTCTTTCGGATTCCAATCAGCGTAGCATACTCAAAATTCTGAGTTTGTTTAGTTTGGTTAGGGGTTACAATATCATCGTATTANTACTTGCCCAATACCTCACAGCACGTTATATACTCGCTCCACAGACCGCTTGGATTACACTGGTATTGGACTTTAAGTTTTTTGCCATAGTCTCTGCATCAGCNTTGACTACGGCTGCTGGATACATCATTAACAATTTTTACGACGCTGCCAAAGATCAGATCAATAGGCCNAAAAANTACATGCTGGAGCATTTAACTTCACANCAANTNCAGCTTATTTTTTACCTCTTACTCAATATGGCTGCTTTTGTCATTGCNAGTGCCATCTCNATAAAAGTGGTTTTATTCTTTCTTTTTTATATGATCACGATTTGGTTGTACAGCAGTACTGTAAAGCGTCTTTTCTGGCTGAGTAATGTGTTTTCAGCCCTTTTGATGATNCTTCCCTTTTGGGCNATTACCCTCTATTTTAAAAATTTTGACCCCATTATATTTTATCATGCGGCCTATCTTTTCTTTTTGATTTTGGCTCGAGACATCATCAAAGATTTAGAAAATTTTAAGGGCGATTGGGTGCAACGTTACCAAACACTTCCCGTCGTTTTCAATCATCGAACAACCAAGGTTTTTATCACTGTTGCGGTCTTGTGTACTTTTATTCCCACTTATTTTTTGATCCAACAGCCTTTGGGCAGCATTCACTATTATTTTTGGCTGAGTATTCCTTTTTTAAGTTTTGTTTTAATCTTTCTATGGCGAGCTCAAACTGAAAAGGCGTACCTTTGGACACACAATTTTATTAAACTGTGGATAATGATAGGGGTNTTGAGTATTGCCTTGATTTACCATTAGTAAAGAATCAGAATGAAACCAAAAAAAGCAGTCCCTTCAGTAAAACCTAGCCAATCCAAAGGCAAAGAAACCATTAGATTGAATAAATTTCTGTCTAACGCAGGGATATGCTCTCGTCGTGAAGCAGATGAAAACATCAAAATGGGCTTGGTACANGTCAACGGAAAAGTGGTAACTGAAATGGGNTTTCAAGTAGCAGCAACCGATGAGGTCAAATTTGACGGCGCCCGAATTCAAAAAACAGCTCCGGTCTATATCATACTGAACAAGCCCAAAGGATTTGTTGCTACAGCCCAAGGTGGGATCATCAAAAAGTCTGTACAGGAATTGATACGCACTGCTGCCAAGACTAAAATACCGCCCATAGGTGATATGGGAAGACCCATGACNGGNCTTTTGTTTTTTACCAATGACGAGCCCCTGAGAAAAAAACTGGGTCAATCCTTATCTATTCCCATGGTTTATCAAGTGATACTGGATAAAAACGTCACGTCAGAAATGATGAAGCAGTTAAAAAAGGGCCAACTTATTTTTGAGAAAGAAGCCAAGATCAATACNATCAGCCATTTGGAAGGGAAATCCAAAAACGAAGTCGGTATTGAAGTACATTCNTTAAGCCCCGCGGCTTTGGTCAAACTTTTTGAAGCCGTTGGATTAAAGGTGATTCAGATGGATCGCGTTACTTTTGGAGGAATGACTAAAAAAGANCTACCGAGAGGAAATTGGAGAAAACTTNGTGCTAAAGAAGTTGGGTTTTTGAAAATGCTCCCCTAAAGGTTNTTTTACCAACTCCCAAATAAAAGTTCCATATACAATTAGATAAGCTAAAGACTGTAGGTAAGGATTNTCAGCAAAACCTTCAGCTCCATAGGCACTGTAACTCCAAAACACGGTTAAACTCCANACAAGAGGGTAAGCATAGCCGGTTAAAATCCCTAAAAAAATCAGGTTGATGATATACCAGGGATGAANAGTAGTGGCAATAAAGAAATAGCAACTCAATAAAAAGAGCACGCTTTGAAGTACTGANAAGGGCGTTCGGTTTGATCTTAAAAANGTAAAAACNAAAANAAAGCCAGCTACGATAAAGGGGGTAACTTCACCCAATTGACGNATGATATTATACCCTTTAATTTGATAACCTATGGCGCGGATAATATTGTACAAACTGCCATTAAATTCAAAAGTGGTAAACCATAAATCAACAGTTTCCGCATAGCGACTTGGCATACTCCCTTCCCAATAAGGCAGCCAAAAAAAGGNAGAACACAGCGCTGTTGAAAAACAAAAAAGACTGAATTTTTTCCAGCCTAAATAGCGGTAAAAAAGGGGAATAAAAAGCAGTGGTAGCAGTTTGATTGCGATGGCAACCCCCATAAAAAGACCCCCAAAAAAACTTCTTTTTTGAAGCAGGTATACAAGACTGATCAGNGTNAAGCAGACCATCAAGCCCTCTCCATGAAGGTTNCCAATACCTTCTATAATTAGTAATGGATTTAAAAAATACCAAGCGATGTAGCCAGGATCGAGTTTGAGTTGTTTTAGCAACGAGATGCCGACAAACACTATAAGAAGATCCGCAAGCAAGTAAATAAACCGAANTAAGAGTATTGGATCCATCAGTTGATCTTGATGGAAAAGTGCAGCAAGTTTAAACAACTGTTGACTGGCTGGGGGGNANTTGGAAAAGTTNCCTGCGCTTAAAGCCCCCATTTTTTCAATGAGNAAACGCGCATCTGGAAAACCNACCAAGTCAATTAATTTATTGGGCGTATGGNCGTAAGGGTTAATTCCGAGCTGTTGAATATGGCCATCCCAAAGAAAGCGATAAAAATCTTGTGACAATTCGGGCAGGTAGAAGCTAAAACACAAACGAGCTAAAATCCCAATAAGCAGGATACTAAACAGACTGCTGAAGTTTTTAATCCAAAACCAAAGCAATATAAAAAGTGTTGTATACAGACCCAGTAATATGAGGGTATCACTTCGCTTTACTCCATCGGATAGCACAAAAAATCCAGTTAGGATGAGCAAGGGGAGTAGTATTCGAAGTACAGCTGTTGGCATTTATTGGCTTTGTCTTAACCCAAATATAGAAATACTGCTGAATCCGATAAAGAGTAAGAGGTGAAAAGGGAATAACCAAAATTCACCTGCTGTTCTTAACTCAAAGGCGCTGTAAAGTCCAAACAAAAAGTAAAACGCAAAAACGACTTCAACAAAGGTATAGATAGAAGTTTTTTTTACTCGGTATTTATTTTGTTTAACNCTTTTATTAGTCGCATTCAGATTGAATTTTGGAGTTCGTATAAAAGGGCTTTTTATACCCAAATGTCCTTCTAAAACCGCTACAGAATTGTGAATTGAAAACCCAATAACAAGACAATAAAACAAAAGAAATCGTCCCGTATATTTAAAAAAGGAACGAATGCCAGAACCGAAAACCCTTTGATGTACAAACCAGTAGCAAGTGTAGAAAATGAGCGTGCTTAAAATAAACAAACTGCCCAAATTGAAGAGTGGGCTAAGCGATACAAACTTTACTTTGATAAATAAAATGGGAATACTCAAGAGGGATACGATCAACACATTTAAAAACATAGTGCTGTTGAGCAAATGAACAGCGGCGTTGAATTTGACCTTCCATGAAAGTCTGTCTGCCTTGATCACCCGACCGATCATTTTTTGAAAATTTTCAGCCCCTCCTTTGTTCCAACGGAATTGCTGAGACCGAATGGCGTCAAGTGTAATAGGCAGTTCTGCAGGGGTTATAACCTCATCTAAATAGACAAATTTCCAATTTTTTAACTGGGCTCTATAGCTCAAGTCTAAGTCCTCTGTCAAAGTATCACCTTCCCAATTTCCCGCATCAAGTATACAAGATTTACGCCATATCCCAGCGGTGCCGTTAAAGTTGATAAAATGCTGCTGCTGATTGCGACCAATTTGTTCCAACAAAAAATGGGCGTCTAAGGCAAAGGCTTGAACCGAGGTCCAAGCAGAGTAAGTTCTATTGAGATGTCCCCAGCGGGTCTGAACAACGCCTACTTTTGTATTTTCAAATTGTGGAACGGTCTTGTAGAGCCAATCGCTCTCGGGTAAAAAGTCAGAGTCAAAAATGGCGATCAAGTCCCCAGTGGCAGTTTCTAAGCCTTCTTTAAGTGCCCCTGCTTTAAACCCTTTGCGTTCTTTGCGGTGAAGATGAAAGATAGGAAATCCCTTTGCTTGATATGCCCNGACTAGTTTTTGGGTCAGCGCCAATGACTCGTCAGTAGAATCATCCAAGACCTGTATTTGAAGTTTGTCTTTGGGATAGTCTAATGCGGTAATACACTCTAATAAGCGTTCAACCACATACAATTCATTGTAAAGGGGCAATTGAACGGTCACTTTTGGCCAGCCAGTCGAGGGTTGATCGGTCTTTAATGGGGGCTTCGTTTTCTGATATTTTAAAAAATAACGAAGCATATTCAACTGGGTCAAACTGTAAATAAAAATAAGGACCAGACTGAGCCCGTAAACAGCCAAAGTGGAATAGATTAATAAATCCAATATGCTACTTGCTATTACTTCCATCCTGAAAAATAAAAACTTCCAATCCAACCTAAAATTTTATAACCTGCCATAAAAGTTCCCTTGACCGTTCCAGAGACTTTCGAAGTTCCGATCCGGTTTCGGTATCTAACGGGCAATTCAATGTAGGGAATCTTTCTCCTTAAAACCTTGAGTTGCATTTCTACGGTCCAACCGTAAGTTTTGTCTTGCATACCCAGGCTTTGAAGGGTCTCCCATCGAATGGCTCTGAAGGGTCCCAAGTCGGTAAATCGACTGTTGTAAAGCCAGCGCATCAAGCGGCAGGCGAGCCAATTGCCAAAAAGTTGTTGTGGAGTAAGTGACCCCTTTTCCCGAAGTGATTTCACTCGAGCACCCAGCACAAAGTCCACATCGTCCTTTTGTAAAGGGGCTATAAGCTGATCTAATTCTTCCGGATAATCTGAATAATCACCGTCCAAAAAGACGACCAGTTCAGGAGGGTTATTTTCTAGATACTTCATTCCTTTCAGGCAGGCATAACCGTACCCTTTTCGAACTTCGTAAAGCACCGTAGCCCCGTTTTTTTTTGCTATTTCAGTAGTTTGATCGCTGGAGCCGTTGTCAATAACTACAACCTCGGTGACACTATCCGGAAGTGCGTTTAACACCTGAGCAATTGAGGGTGCCTCATTGTATGCAGGAATAAGAACTGCGACGTTATTCATCCTGACAAAGATACTGAAACCTAAACGAGTTAAAAGGGTTTAAGCATCAACTTCCATTGCATTTCCCAAGGGATAGGGAGTGCTGTTGATCCGGTTTTCCAAACCGTCGTTTTCAAGCTTAAGGACTCCTCTAGGACATACGGCTGAACAAATCCCACAGCCTACACAAGAGGAACGTACAATATTTTCTCCTCGCTGCGCATAAGCTCTGACGTCAATTCCCATTTCGCAATAGGCAGAACAATTTCCACATGAAATGCATTGCCCTCCGTTGGTTGTAATGCGGAAGCGCGAAAACAAACGTTGTTGTAAACCTAAAATAGCTGCCATTGGGCAGCCGAAACGACACCAAACCCGACTTCCTAAAAAGGGATAAAAGCCTACTCCTAAAACTCCAGAAAAAGCCGCACCTACTCCAAAACCGTACCATTTTTGAAAACTGTAACTGTTGAGAAACAGTAGGTTGTTTTGACCGGAAAACCCTTGAATACAAAGACTAAGGATTAAAATACTGCCCAGGCTTATCAGGGTGTATTTGGCATCCTTTTCCAAACCATTTTTATTCCAAAAAAACAAAATAAGCATCAGTGCTGTAATCAACACGACCACTCCACTGACAAACTGTGTGCTACTGATCAGACTCAGTTCTGGATTTTGCTTAATAAAAGACCAGATAGCCGCTATGGTAGTCACTGTAACAAAAACCAGTACCGCGTGAATCATCCAACGCTCCAGTTTCCAAACGCTTAATTTTTTACTGGACAATTGTCGGAAAGGATCACCTGCGGTCTCTGCCAAACCTCCACACCCACAAACCCAAGAGCAGTACCAACGTTTGCCATAAAAATAGGTCAGTACAGGGGAGCCGATAAAGATCATCGCCAAGCCAAAAAGCAAGAAAAACAAGCCCAAATTTCCTCCGGTCAGCATATTGGTCAAATGCCATTCGTCAAGAAAATAATAGTTTAAAGGCCACATATTTTTGAGGTCCTTTGCAAAATAAGGTGTTTCAGGATTGAGTTTTGCTAAAATTTCAGGAATTAAAAAGGCAAAGCACAACTGAAAAAACACGACGGATAAGGTTCGGAAGAGCTGATAGCGATTGCCCCTATACTTCCAAATAAATTTGATTCCAAAAAGGATTATGGCAAAGGTGTAGAGGGTACCGTACATAAACCATTGGGTGGCTGGACTTCCGTTCAGCGTATAACTCAAAGGATCAAATAGGGCTACCAATCCTGTGCTTTCGCCTTGAGCATTAAAGCCCAACACTTCTGGAAACCAGTAAATAGCAATATAAAAAGCCGTAAGTCCCATGCCCAATAGCCAAGCTGTGATCCCTCTAGTAGTTAGGGCATTAAACCAAACTCCATCGTTTTTAATACCCGGAAGTTGATGTCCGTAGAGGGTCTGAAAATAAACTAAACTTCCGAAGGTCATGAGGACAAAACTGACACTCAGCCAGAGGACTTTATCGTCGTATGTGATAAAAAGCGCAGACACTAAAAGGATTAGACCTAAAAGTCCAATACCGATACTGCTTTGTTTTTTCAAGAGATTCATCATTAGTTCTTTAGTGGTTTAGGCAAAGGTTGATTTTTTTAATTCCCATTTACTTTGAATTTCAGTCTGATACCTTGGGCTGAACTCCGGATCAAAAAAGGACGGACCCAATTTGTTGACCACTTCACTCATCAGCGTGGGCGTGCGAAGCCAACGGTCAAAATATTCGTGTCTAAGTCGGATTCCAAGACTTAGGATTCCCTTAAAAAAAAGATGCTGTGGATCAAAACTCAAACGCAAAGAGCAGTTTTTTGTAGGGTGTTGCCAATAGAGCTGTACTTCCTTTTCGGGATCGGGTGTTGGACTTAGCTCACCATAGATATGGTACTCTATATCAAAAAACTTGGCTGAGTTAAACCAAGGTCCAGGTTGGTATGCAGTTTTACGATCTGTCAGTGTTTGCGCAAGGGTTTCTCCCATGATGCGTCCCGTGTACCAAACGGCCTCTACAGCCTGGCGTCCGGGAAGGGGTTCTGTTTGTTCGGCGCAGTCACCTACGGCATAGACATTGGGAAGATTGGTCTCTAAAAAGCGGTTTACCTGTATTCCTTTACCCAATGCCAAACCACTTCCTTTTAAAAAGTCAATATTAGGAGAGACTCCAACAGCTAGACCAACCCATTCGCAGGGAAGGACTATTCCTGTTGACGTTTGTACTTGTGCTACTCCACCGTTGGAATCGCCATGGATGGATTCTAACTCCGTGGACAAGTGCAATTCAATTCCATGCGACCGAATATGTCTGTTGACGAGTTCTGATTCTTCAGCGGGCAGTACGGTATTCCAAAAGCTGGATTCACGAACTAAAAAATGGACTTTTTTCCCTCTACTGTGGAGCATTTCGGCAAGTTCAATACCGATCAATCCGCCGCCTACGACGGTTGCACTTTGGATGCTGTCTGTCCAGGCTTCGAGGCGGTCCAGGTCTTTTTTATGATAAAGTCCTTGTACGGCTTTGAGATCCTCACCGGGCCAACCCCGTTTATTGGGTTTAGAACCACAGGCGATAACCAGGCGGTCGAAGGTGAGACTGCTTCCGTCCTCAAAGAGTAGTCGTTGTGTTTTAGCATCGAATTGATTGACCCTTTTTTGAACCAATTCAATATTATTTTGCTCCCAAAAAGTGTTTTCATAGGGCTGGGTGTGTTCAAATTTCAGATGCCCCATATAGACGTACATCAGCGCTGTACGAGAAAAAAAGTAAGGACTTTCTTCGGAGATGACCGTAATGGGGAGGCTGCTTTTTTTTCGCAGATGACGAGCTGTAGTGATCCCAGAAATCCCGTTGCCTAAAATGACGATAGCTTTATTACTGGACTCTTTTCCCATTTCACTAAGGTACTGTTTTTGACTCAAAAATTTTATTTGTACCTTTANTTTAATAAAGCANAGTTNATGANAATNGCCCNTTCTTTAGTGACTTTTTTACCCTCCTATTTTTTTGGAAGATGACGCGGACACCAGGTCATTTATGGGTTGAAGTCAGTGGTTTTTTAAAAACTACCTAAGCCAATGTGTGGCAATTGTTGACCGGATCCCCAATTGACAGAGCAGTATATGTACAACAGCTAACTTCACCCCGATTGGGAGTTAGGAGGTAAGGCTGTTTGGAAAGCTCAAGATGAAAATGGGAAATGGATTGATCATGTCAACGCACAAGTACTCGTTTACGAGCCCTACCAGCATTTAGCCTTTACCATATTTCATGAGGCGACGGATCAACGACCAGAAGTTCAGTCGGATTTGCATTATCTGTTGGAACCCGAGACCAATGGAGTTCGCCTTACCATTAAGCAAGGTGATTTTGCACTTTTAAAACTCGGAAAAGAACTGTTTGAACGCTGTCAACAAGGCTGGGATTACGTCATGCCTCAACTGCTTAAAACCGGTGAAACCCGATTTATTAAACCAACTTAAAACTTTGTGACCAAAATAATTTAATTAAAACCCAAATCTTAACCCTTATGATTTACCTACTCTATGTTATTTTCTTTATCTGCTGTTTTATCATTTTCAACCGAATTCTGAAAGAGTTTCAGGACGGTTTTGATTGGTTTTCAGCAGCACTATATGGATTGATTTTTCTCATTTCTTGTGCTTTAGTTTGGATCTTTATTTTTGGAATTTATTATTGGATTGAAAGCGAGCTGGCTTAGCGAACAAATCTGAGGTAGTAACGGTGAAGAAATTGAGGGCCTGCACCCAGCCAGTGACTCAGATGCATGATTCCAAAGTGAAACAGCAAACGAATGACTCCATTTTGGTAAAATCGCCTTGAAGAAGTACTGATGTAGGCAGGCAATACCTTAAAACCGCCAAGCGCATAGAGTTTTTTGATGAGTTGTATGTCTTCGCAAACCGCGTACTGCGAATCGTATCCGCCTAGACTGTCAAAATCCTTTTTGGAAATAAACAGCGATTGGTCTCCACCCCTGCAAAGAGGATGATTCCAACGGCTACCGGCTGCGGCTTGTCGCAATAGCCAATTGGCGTGATTGAATTTGAGCCGAAAGCACCCCCAACGGCTGCCTGAATGTATGGCATTGCTGAGTATTCGATCAAAATCTTTGGGTAAGTGACTGTCGATATGAAGAAAGTACAGCCATTTTTTGGAAGCCCTTTGCGCACCAAAATTCATTTGCTGAGCACGACCAGGAGGGGTTTGATAACTGTTTTTTTTAAAATGAGTCTGCAGCCATTCCCAACTGCCGTCTGTACTGCCTCCGTCTATGATCAATAGCTCTTGAGGATGACTCCATTGCTGTTTTAGATGCTCAATAAAATCAGCCAGTAGCTTGACCTCATTGAGTACGGGGACAATAATCGTGAACTCAATGGGCTTGGTTAAGACTCCAGTCATAGGTGAGGTAATCAATTTTGGGTCGATTAAGTTTCAAGCCGCTGTATTGAGAAATAAACTCCAAACGTTTCGCCTTGGATCCAAAGTCATTGCCAAACCACAAAAATATGCGTGAGAGTTGAAGTTGCTCTTCGCTGAGTTTGTTTTTGGTAGTGTCCATTAAAAAATCTAGAGTAGCTTTCGTCAATTGTGCTTCAAGTTGTTTTTCTTGATAGGCTTCATTTTTCAACTTTGGACAAGAAGCCGAAGCGCAGTTGATGGCAAAATGGATGCGGGCCTCGTCCATTTTACGTAAAATTTGATGCTCAATATCACCCAAGGTATAACTTTGATCTTTACTCTTAAAGCAATTGGTGTCCCAAGGATCGTCCAAATCTCTTATGCTTTGCAAGGGGTAGTTTTCAAGGATCAACTGAACGGTCAAGGCATTGTAGGCATTGATCCAGTAGGCGAGCTTNGCCGCTTTACTCGCCATCTCTAAGGGAGGCATTTTTTCCAGCGTTTGAATATAGGCATCCAGTTGTTTTTTTTCGGANAGCCAGCTTTTATAGTCAACCTGACCTTGTTTGTCAACATACTTTTGCAACATCTGATTCCAACGACTGTGNTTGTTTTTTTGGGCGTTGATACTNAGTGAACAGCAAATAAAAAAGAGAAGGNAAAAGGATTTCATGGNGGTACGTATTTAAATTAACAACATCCANCGCCGTCGTAATGATAGGTGGACGGTGAAATAAAAATATCTTTTCGGTTGAGGTTTTNAAGGGCAGCAGCCGTTTTATCACAAACGGATAAGGGTTGATTTTGCAAGAGTACATGCCCTTTGNCGTCGTCAAAAAAGTCNTTTTNTCCAAAATATATGGCCGCTTTCCCAGTAAATACACAAGCCCCGTCATCGGGAACNGGATCCTTGATGGCACAGACTTCAACACTTTCGATATAGAGATTTTCTGAGGTGGGGTAGTGNNCGGGATCTAAAATACGGTAGGGGCGTTTAGCGCGAACNTCAAGAGTNCCGAATCCTACTTCAATCAAGAGATTCAAGTAGTCGTTTAAAGGAATGGACCCTGACAAACACAAGGCGCGTAATTTTTCNTTATTGCGCAGGCTGTCGTTCATGGGTTGCTCACAAATCGGATCACTCATGACCAATCTGCCGTGTGGTTTTAGCACCCGATACATTTCCCTTAAGGCCTGTTTTAGTTCNTCCTGTTTAAAGATATTGAACAGACAGTTTTGTGCAGNNACATCCACACTNTTGTCTTCAACAGGAAGGGCAAGCGCATCACCCTGCTCCAAGCGGACAAAGTCTTTTTGGAACCAATCGTTTTCAAGCTCAGCCTTTGAAAAGTTTTCACGGCAGGCATCGAGCATTTCNTCGACTANATCCACACCGATNACACCCTCTTTTTGTCTGGAAAAATAGCTGAACTGAAGCAATTCCATCCCACCGCCTACACCTACATACAAGATTTTAGGGTCGTTGACCAGGTCTCTTGGATGGACGGTACTCCCGCAGCCGTAATTCATTTCTTGCATACGNAGGGGTATGGAAAGGCCNGGAAACTCCCAAATGGGTGTAGTGGTACAGCAGAGCCCTACATCTGGTGTTAAAGCTGCATCTTTATATACTGATTTGGTAGTTTCTAGGTAGCTCATTTTGAATTTTTATTTAAAATAAAACAATTAGCCTTCGCTTACCAACTCTTTGACAATTTTTATCAGATTTTGTTCTCCTTTTTTCGCCATAGCCAGGATGTCTGGAATATCGATAGGTTGTAAATCATCAGGATCGCAAACATCAGTTAAGACAGAAAAGGCAAGGACTTCCAGCCCGAGTTGCTTTGCGACAATGACTTCCGGAACGGTTGACATCCCAACGGCATCTGCTCCGATAATTTTCAANTAGCGGTATTCNGCTGCAGTTTCCAATTGTGGTCCTACTACGGCGGCATAAACCCCTTGCTGCAATGGTATTCCTTTTTTTNTTGCGATAGCCAANGCTTGATCGCGAAGTTTTTTAGCATAGGGTTCGCTCATGTCGACAAAACGTTCCCCCAAACNTTCCATTCCNTTTAGTGCGAGGGGTGACCCTCCCTGTAAGTTGAGNTGGTCGGTCAATAGCATCAATTCCCCTTTGTTAAAATCCAAGTTGACCGCACCGGCTGCGTTGCTGATGATCAGTTGTTTTCCNCCCAGGGCAGCAAAGACGCGTACCCAAAAGGTGAGTTCAAAAAAGGGNTANCCTTCGTAAAGATGAAAGCGCCCCNGAAACGCCAATACTTTTTTACCTTCTAAGCTTCCGTAAAGCAAACGTCCCTTTTGATANGTTTGGGTGGATTGGGGNAAATGNGGNATGTCGTCGTAAGGAATCTCCTGGAGGAGTTCCATTTCACTNGCCAGTCCGTCCAGGCCNGTACCGAGTACGATACCCAATGCGATCTGATCCATGCCTTTAGTTTTTAAAAAGGCTGCACTGCGNTCAATTTTCTCTTTCATCAAAATATGCATTCATTCGATTCAACAAATCCGGGTAAGGNGTTAGGTNCTTATAGANGTCAATATCCGATTTTTCTTTTAAANGCGCAACGCGTTTTTTTTGTAAATCCTTAAGGGTGTCGTGCAATACTTTAGGACCGCTCCATGTTTTGTTTTGAAAAACTTCCGGATAAAATGTGTTCATCCCGATCAGGTAGTAGCCTCCATCTTTNGCAGGTCCAAGAACAGCCTCTGNGGNATCTAGTGCGTGGAAGGCTTCGTCCAGGGTTGCTTGATCAAGATCCCAAAGGTCGGTACCGATGCCTATGATTTTTGTAAAACCTTGCGCAAAGCCCCACTCAAAAGCGTGTCTCATGCGTTCGCCAAGG
The DNA here is from genome assembly GCA_002167945.1 of Flavobacteriaceae bacterium TMED48. Lineage (GTDB taxonomy): Bacteria > Bacteroidota > Bacteroidia > Flavobacteriales > Flavobacteriaceae > MS024-2A. The sequence goes on from NHDB01000007.1 coordinate 72,285, forward strand.
TCGTTTCCTTGCTGCGGTTGTTTGCGAAAGTCTTGAAAGCAAGTGCCAAAATCTTCGGGCTTTCCCCCGGTATAAAAGACCACCGCTCTGTGAGAGGATAGTTGTAAAACACGCTCTGTTTTAAGAAGCAACTCTTTGTAAATCCAAAGGGTTTTTTCTTTTCCAAGTATTGCTGCCAAACGACTTTTAACTTTGCCTAACAGCGGTGCTTTTGCAAATACGAGGACTAAAGATTCCAATTCAAGCTGGGTTTTGAATCTGGAATTTACTGTTTAATTTAGAAACAGACCCGAGTAAGTCTCTATCCTTTTAAGTTTTTTTATAAACGTTCAATCGCTATCATGTTGTTGTTATACGATTGTCCAATGATGATACTTACTCTATAGCGTTCGTTTGGCACAAGCTCGTTATATAATAAAATTTCTTGTGTAGAATCGCTCGTACCAAATGTTTGGGCACTGTCCCAATAGGTCCAGGTATCTGCGGTGATGTTATCCGACTGACGTTCCGAATAGGTTGCAGTTGGGGCACCCGTCGGGTGCGGAATTGATAAACACCTGCCTGTTCCGGATATTTGTACCGCATTGGTTAAGCGGAGCTGAATGGATTTACTAACGCTACCAGTAGGAATACGGACGCTTAAATCGCCCAGGCTTACCCCTACACCGGCATTGACCAAAGCTGAGGTGCTGTTGCCCCCTATAATGGCACCGTTAACCTGTAAATCGCCCCCAACGGTTGTATTGCTGCTCGTGCTATGCGTTGTTGCGTTTGATTCGGGGCAATTTAAATTTACTATAGGTTTCATTTCAGACCAAATACATTTATTGGTTTTAAAATTACATTTAAAACAAAAGTTATTGACCTCATAATAAAACTAACAACTTTTTTTTAAAACAAAAATCAAA
>NHDB01000053.1 GCA_002167945.1 Flavobacteriaceae bacterium TMED48
ATGAAGCAAAAACTGGGGTTATGCTGTGCCTTAATACACGATCCCCGCCTGCTTATTCTAGACGAACCCACTACAGGGGTAGACCCCCTTGCCCGAAGTCAATTTTGGTCGCTTATTAAAGACATTCGCAAACCCCAGCCAAATATTACCGTATTGGTAGCGACTGCCTATATGGATGAAGCCCAACAGTTCGATCATCTAATAGCGTTAAATGCAGGTGAGATACTGGCGAGCGGCTCACCGAAGTCACTGCTTAGTGAAACACAAACCAGCAATTTAGAAGCGGCATTTATTGCGCTTTTGCCGGCAGACGCAAAGCATGAACATCGCAGCGTAGTTGTGCAGCCTTATAAGGCTAGTGAGCATATGCAAACCGCGATTGAAGCTAAAAACCTTACTATGAAGTTTGGCGATTTTACGGCAGTTAATAACGTTAGCTTCACGATTGGTAAAGGAGAGATTTTCGGGTTTTTAGGGTCGAATGGCTGTGGTAAGTCTACCACCATGAAAATGCTTACTGGCCTGCTGCCGCAAACCTCTGGCGAGGCGTGGTTGCTGGGCAGCCCTCTTGTTGCTAACGATATTAACACCCGCTACCGCGTAGGTTATATGTCGCAAAGCTTTTCTTTGTATACCGAATTAACCGTTCGGCAAAACCTTACGCTTCATGCCAAGCTCTTCAAAGTAGCAAGCAACGTATTAAATTCGCGCGTTGACGAAATGCTTAACCGCTTTGCATTAAGTCATCACCAGCACAGCTTGCCTAACGACCTTCCTTTAGGTATTCGCCAGCGTCTGTCTTTGGCCGTGGCCATGGTGCATAGACCTGAAGTGTTAATACTCGATGAACCCACTTCTGGCGTCGATCCAGTTGCCCGAGATAACTTTTGGCAGTTGCTTATTTCTCTGGCGCGAAAAGACGGCGTAACCATTTTTATTTCTACACACTTTATGAACGAGGCAGTACGCTGCGATAGAATTTCCCTAATGCATGCAGGCGAAGTGCTGGTAACCGATACACCGCAAGCCATAAAAGCGTCTAAATCTGCCGATACGTTAGAGCAAGCGTTTATCGATTATTTAGTTGAAGCGCAAACNCCTGAGAACCAAACACAAAACACTGAGCAAAGTGCACCAGAAGGTGTTAGCGCAGATAAAGCCACGCCACCGAATAAACGTGCAAAAGGCTTACGGCGATTGTTAAGCTATGCCTCGCGTGAAACCCTTGAGCTTATCCGCGACCCCATTCGCTTAACCATGTCGTTCTTAGGCAGCATGGTGTTAATGGTAGTTATTGGCTATGGCATTACTATGGACGTTGATGACTTAAGCTATGCGGTATTCGATCGCGATCAAACTTCCACTAGTCTTAACTATCGCAGTGCTTTATCAGGCTCGCGCTATTTCAATGAACAGCCAGTCATTACCAGCTATGCCGATATGGACAGGAGAATGAAAAGCGGAGAGCTTTCATTGGCTGTGGAAATTCCCCCCGAATTTAGCCAAAAACTGCATAAAGGCGAACAAGTGGAAATAGGGGCATGGATTGATGGGTCTATGCCCTCAAGGGCCGAAACTATACAGGGTTATGTAACAGGTATTCACCTGAAATGGCTTTTGCAGCAAGCCTCACAAGCTAGCCAAGTGCAGTCGACTAGCAGTATTAATGTGGAATCACGCTATTTGTATAACCCAGATGTTCGCAGCTTAGTGGCCATTGTACCTGCGGTAATGCCCATGCTGTTGTTGATGATACCTGCGCTTTTAACGTCGTTGGCGGTGGTGCGCGAAAAAGAGCTGGGTTCGATAATCAACTTATATGTTACACCAGTTACACGCATAGAGTTTTTGTTGGGTAAGCAACTTCCTTATATCGCTACCTCATTTGTTAGCTTCTTGCTGTTGGTTGCTATGGCGGTGTGGCTTTTCGACATCCCACTGAAAGGGGATGTGATAGTGCTATGCCTTATAACGCTGTTATTTGTTACTTTTTCCACTAGCTTTGGTTTGTTGGCTTCGGTTTTTACTAACAGTCAAATTGCCGCTATTTTGCTTACCACTATTGGCACTATGGTACCTGCCGTTCAGTTTGCGGGCATGATAACGCCGGTTTCTGCCTTAGAAGGGGCAGGGCGCGTAATAGGAGAGCTTCACCCTATTAGTTATTTTTTAACTGCTAGCAGGGGAATATTTAGCAAAGGGTTAGGTTTTGGAACCCTTGANTTTGCNGTGTTTGCCATAGCTATTTCTATACCAATTACACTGTGGCTTGCCACTGTTTTGTTACGCAAACAGGAGCGATGAACCGTGGATATTAAAAATGTAGGCCAGCTAGGTGTAAAAGAACTTTGGAGCTTATGGCGCGACCCAGCCATGCTTATTCTTATTGTGTATGTGTTTACGGTAAACATCTACACGGCGGCCACTGCGGTACCTGAATCTTTGCACAACGCGCCCATTGCCTTTGTCGATCACGACAATTCGCAGATGTCTAAGCGGGTAATAGATGCCTTTTATCCTCCTTATTTTTTAGCGCCAGATATTATTGAAAGTAATGAGGCCGACACGTATTTAGACACGGGCAAGTATACCTTTGTTGTGACCATTCCCCCTGAATTTGAAAAAGATATTATGGCTGGGCTACAGCCCGATGTTCAGGTCAACGTTGATGCAACACGTATTAGCCAGGCGTTTACTGGTAATGGTTACATCACAGAAATAATCACCAGTGAAGTGAATACTTATTTACAGGGTTATAAATCCGACATTGATTACCCTGTCGAGTTGATCATGCGAGCCCGATTTAATCCAGCGCTAGAAGGTTTTTGGTTTGGCTCTGTGATGGAGCTCATTAATGCGGTAACAATGATCGCCATAATTCTGTCTGGGGCTGCGCTTATTAGAGAAAAAGAGCGTGGCACTATAGAGCACCTGCTGGCTATGCCAGTTTCAGACAGTGAAATTATGCTGTCTAAAATATTAGCCTCGGGAGTAGTGGTTTGGGTTACTACTTTGTTTTCTGTTTATTTTATTATTCAGTGGGTACTCGCCGTCCCCATTAACGGCGAAATATGGCTTTTCATGGTGGCTGTTGCTCTACAATTATTCGCCGTTTCGAGTATGGGGATTTTCATGGCTACCATTGCGCGATCTATGCCACAGTTCGGATTGTTACTTATTTTAGTTTTACTGCCCCTACAGTTGCTATCTGGTGGGGTAACACCAAGAGAAAGCATGCCCGAGTTTATCCAAAACACCATGCTACTTATGCCAAACACGCACTTTGTGATGGTATCGCAAGGGGTACTGTATCGCGGTGCCGAGCTAAGTGTGGTGTACCCTCAACTTATTGCGCTATTTGCTATTGGGTGCATATTTTACTTTATCGCTTTAAAGCGTTTTAAAAGCACCATTGGCAGCATGGCGTAGCGTTAGCAAGTTGAACACGGTAATGTAAATAGCAATAATTATCATTTAAATTTGGTTTTCTTTAATTTATACTGCGTGCGAAAAATAACCCAACACGCTTAACGAAAAAGTTAAAAACAGAGAAAACCATGAAACTATCTAGCCTATTTGCACTAACGCCACTTGCCCTTGCGCTGTCAGTACAAGCGCAAACACCCCAAACAAATACTGACGACGTTAAAGAAGCCGACGTAGAAAAAATTCGTATTGTTGGCGTTCGTCAAAACCGCGTAAGCCGCGGTGCTACGGGCTTAACCATGGAAGTCAGCGAAACGCCGCAGTCTATAAGTATTCTTTCTGAAGACTTAATGCAGTCGTTTGGTGCGTTTAATATTAACGATGCGCTAAAGCTAGCGCCGGGTATTAACGTAGAAGAGTGGGAAACCAACCGTACCAACTACACGGCCCGTGGTTTTGAAATTAAGAATACCCAGATAGACGGTGTGGGCCTGCCGAACGACTGGGGTATTGTTACCGGTTCGGTAGAAGCGTATGGCTACGAAGAAATTGAAGTGATTCGTGGTGCCAACGGCCTGCTAACCGGTGTGGGTAATGCGTCGGGTACCATTAACTATGTGCGCAAGCGCCCCACCAATGAAGAAGGCGGTGAAATTGGTGCAAGTATTGGCTCTTATAACTTTAAGCGCGTGCAGGGCGACTATTCTATGCTGCTTACCGAAGACGGCAGCTGGGCNGCNCGNGTAGTNGGTAGTGTTGAAGATAAAGAGTCGCACCTNGATGGCCTAGAGAANGACCGCAGCTTTGTTTANGGTGTTATTGACGGCCAGCTAACCGANAACGCNACGGTNACNTTTGGGNTGTCGTATCAAGATGCNAATACCGACGGCAACACNTGGGGNGGGNTAGTNTTTAACTANACCGACGGCACNCAAGCCGAGTGGGACATTAACGACACTACCACACAAGAGTGGACAAAGTGGGATACCGAAACNACTAATGCNTTTGTNGAACTAGACTATGTGTTCGANAACNANTGGCAGCTACTGCTTAGCTATAACTACCGCGANTTTGAAGATCAGAGCAAGCTGTTTTACGCCTATGGCGCTATTGATAAAGACACCGGCCTAGGCCTTNTTGGCTGGCCAGGNCGCTACGATTCNGAGCGCGATTCTCACCTAGTAGAAGGCCGTGTATTTGGNGATTTTGAANTATTTGGTCGCANNCANGAAGTGAANTTTGGNGTAAGNCACGCNACNAGNGANGANGTNTCNTNTGTTCACGCGTTTGANTATGCAACCACNCCTGCATANGGCCCNACGCCNGCGTTCCCTTATGCGTTAGATGCNATNGCCGANCCNGANTGGNTNGNNGNTTCCGAGTATTCAAACATTGAACAAACCCTAACCCGTTACTTNGGTTCTGCCCGTTTTAGCGTTACCGATGANATGCANNTTATNGCNGGTTTTAATGCCATNGANTTNGAGCGTANGGGGCAAAACGCCGGNGCNNTTATCGATAACTCAGAAAGCGAAGCCAGCCCTTATGTGGGCGCNACNTATGCGGTAACTGAAGATGTNAACGCNTANGTNAGNTATTCAGACGTGTACCAGCCGCAAGANCAGTANGANATTAACGGTCAGTACNTAGACCCAACNAAAGGTCAAAACTTNGAGGCNGGCGTGAAAGCCCAGTGGTTCGANGACCGNTTANTNACNACNTTCGCNTACTTNACNGCAGAGCAAGANAANNTNGCCGCNTACGCAGGCACCAACCCAGATACGCTGCAGTNTTACTANGAAGGNGTGTCGGTAGANTCTAACGGNTTNGAANTTGAAGTNGCCGGNCAGGTAACTGACGCGCTNCGTGTTAACGCGTCTTACACCAATATTGATGTAGAAGACGAGCAGGGCGCTGATGCAAACCTGTGGGCGCCACGCGATGTGGTTACCTTCCAATTGGGGTACACAATACCGCAAGCGCCAGAAATGGAAGTGGGCGTTGGCGGTCGCTGGCAGTCTGAAATAAGCAATGTGGATTATAACGTAAAACAAGGGGCGTATTTCTTGGGTAACGTGTATGCGTCTCGCGCGTTTACTGAAGATCTCACCGTTCGCATGAACATCAATAATATTTTCGATAAGAAGTATATTAACAGCCTGCACACTGTGGGTTACTACGGCGCGGGTATTAACGCCCAGCTAAGTGCGTCGTATACGTTTTAATTGAGTTGTCGTCAGGTAAGTAGTGATCACAAGTAACAATGCTTATTCAAAGGGCTAGTGGCTTGTTTATTTATCTTTTACGCCCGTTGTGTTACTGATTGTTTTAGTGCAGCACAACGGGCGCGATGTATCGACACAACCCCTTGCCATAATGCGCTATTCACTGTTTACGTTATTAAGCAATTCCTTTGATTAACCAGCCATAGCTTGGCTGTCAGCAAGCGGCAGTTCAATAGTAAACGTGGTGCCCACGCCTTCCTTACTTTGTACTGATATACTGCCATTGTGATTTTCAATAATGCCGTGGCTAATGGCTAAACCAAGCCCTGTCCCCGAACCCACTTCTTTTGTTGTAAAAAAAGGCTGAAAGAGTTTAGGTAAGTGTTCTGGCGAGATACCGCAGCCATTGTCGGCCACATGTATTTTTACTGAGTCGTGGAGTTTTTCTGTTTTTATAGAAACAACCCCACCTTTTTCCACGGCTTGTGTAGCATTCATTACAAGGTTAATAAAAACTTGGCTTAGCTCGGTCAAATTACCCTTAATATACACATCGTCTTCCCGTTCATAGTAAAGGGTTACGTTGTGTCTCAATTCATTATTCAGTAGCGACAAGGTTAAATCGATGGCCTGCTGAACCGACATGACTTCTTGTTTTGAGTCTGACGGGTGGGCAAAGCTTTTTAGCCCCGCTACGGTTTTACTTACCCGTTTACTGCCGTCGATACTTTGGTCGATTAAAGGCCCAATATCGTCGCATATAAAATCAATGTTATCCCAGTTCACCGTTATGTTAGTGAGTGTATCGAGTTGCTCCTTATCGTTGTCTGACATGTTGTTAAGCTTGGTAAGAAGCGGGGCGATTTCGTTCATGTAACTTTTCAGCGTATTTAAGTTGCTTAACAAAAAGCCTATCGGGTTATTTATTTCGTGGGCTACACCAGCTGCCAGCACACCAAGCGACGCCATNTTCTCTGCATGCAATAGCTCCTGTGTNCGCTGNTCTACNAATTTCTCTAAATGTTTTGCGCTAGCTTTTAACTCGTCATTAAGCTGTATCATTTCCTGATACATGCTTTCTTTTAGCTGAAGCGTGCCAATGTANAAGTTGATGGGGTCGTGATGCACAAAGTCGTTTAACGCCAGGTTCATTTTCGACAGCTGCCCCATGTTGGTTAGCTGCGGATANCCNATNAAGCAATANNTGNNATCTACTTCGTAGAACGCNCCACCAAAAACAAANGANGGGNTNNNNATGGGGCAAAGNGTAATNAGNTGCCCGTTGAACATNTTTATAATTTGNGTGCTTAANGGCAGCTGTGGNGCNACAAGCTTNAANAGCNCNGAAAACGGCGCNTNNACCGTNAGNTCAGGGCANACTTTGCNAAACGCNNTNCTNAANTNAACNATGTTGAGCTTGTCATNTAAATCTAATTGAAACGTTTGTGATTGCACTGNCTAGCTCATTTAAAGTCGATGCGAAANGTGCTAAACGGGTTGTTTTCGTCTCGCAGTTTAACGGTTGAGACTGTTGCCGGCTGATTAAAGTGTTCGCACACACCCATTAANAGGCCTTCCACAAAAGGCTCAAGGCCGTCTCGTGATGAGTGATAATGAATAGTGATGCTGCCATCGTCGTTTTTCTCGCATAGAAACGATGGAGGCACTAGCTCTTCCAGCTGCGCTGAAATTACTTGGTGCATGTTGTTTAAATTGGAAATAAATTCAAATGCGCCGCCNGAGACCAGCGAATACATTTCTTTGTAGCTGCCTTGCGATGTTTCTTTTACCCAGTCTTCCCCCATTTGACGAAGAAATACGGCTAAGTCTACGTTTAAATGCTCAACAGAAGCACCAACAATACCGAACGTCACTTCATCACTATATGGCTGCACTTCTAGAAAGGTCGACTCGTAATCCCCCAAGGATGTTTTTATTTCATCCCATGCAGATTGGCCGTATCGATTAATCACTGTTGTGGAGATAAATTTGTTTATCATGCCATACACGGGGTATCTCCTTTACACTACCTATGAAAAAACATAGCACAGGCTTTTGAAACTGCGAGAGTGAGAAGCTTTTTATTAAAATTTATATTACTTTTCACGCATTCGTTAAATAACGAGCTTAAAGTGCAAGCGCAAAAAACGCCTACGATTAACATTCAGAGACGTTTTAAAAAGCTAGATAAAGAAGAACGCAAACTTAACCTTTTCTAAAAGGCCACTGCCTTGATTAAAATTAGGGCAGTTGCTAGTGTATTTAACCTGCATAAAAAATGGACTTTTAAAAACGTATGTTGAAACAAGCATGGGTTCATTTAACTGGCCGCTTCTCGCTTTTTTACCAATGAAAGCGAATAATAATAAAGTAGGTGAACTCAATGTTTTCAACCGTGTTATCGCGCTCAATACTAAATGGCTTTATCGCCGCCGTAGCCTTTGTATCTCATGTCGTTTTGGCACAAACCTCTGAGCCCTGTAACAGCTCAGATGCGGTATTTCATAACGGNGCTATATATACCGCTGACGATAAAAACTGGCAGGCNGAAGTGGTAGCAGTTGAAAACGGTCGCATAGTGTTTGTTGGAAANGANGCNGANGCAGCNCCTTGGTACTGCGGTGCTGAAAAGCGNATTGATTTGAAAGGCAGCACGCTTTTNCCNGGTTTTACCGACAGCCATCAGCATCTTGAAGGCATAGGAAAACGCACCCGCACCCTCAGTTTGTTCGGTATACCTACGTTAAAGGCCACAGTGGCTGAAATTAAAGCCTTTGCTCAAACCGTGCCAGAAGGTCAATGGGTGTTAGGCAGAGGGTGGATAGAACGCGAGTGGCAAGATGAACAACGGTTTTTAACCGCTGCCGACCTAGACCCATTCAGTCAAAATAAGCCGTTATTTATGCCCCGCGCCGACGGCGTTTCCGCCGTGGTAAATTCAAAAGCGCTGGCGCTAGCTGGTGTAACGAAAGATACTCCCGACCCTGAAGGTGGAAAATTCGAGCGTTACGAAGACGGTACGCCTACCGGTTATGTACTTGCCACCGCCATGGATTTTTTTCGCAATATTTTACCGCCAGAGTCTGACCAATATATAAAAGAAAACTTGCAGCGCGGTATGCAGGTGAATGTGTCGCAAGGATGGACAGCCACACATGATGCGGGCATGAAATGGCGAGAAGTACAGCAGCTTAAAGCGTTAGCTAACAGTGATGAAATGCTACATCGCGTATATATCGCAGTGCCCATAAACGAAGCAAATGCGTTGTTTAAAAACGGTGCGCAGAAGCTTGCTAACGAGCTGTTTTACTTAAACGGAATAAAGGTGTTTATCGACGGTACATTAGGCTCGCGTGGAGCGGCGTTACTTGCGCCATACAGTGATGCCGATCACAGTGGTTTTATGAACCGCACCACCAAAGAAGAGTTGATGCCCGTGCTAGCGCAAGCCTTAAAACAAGGCTTTCAAGTGATGACACACGTTATTGGTGACCGCGCGCTTTATTCAACCCTCAACTGGTATGAAGAAGCGTGGGCAGATCTGCCAGAACAACAGTGGCACAGTACTGATTTACGCTGGCGCCTAGAGCATGCACAAATTATCCCGCCAGATCAGCAAGCGCGGTTGGCGGCGTTGAACATTATTGCGTCAATGCAGCCTAGTCATGCCATTGGTGATTTAAATTTTGCGCCAAGCCGCTTGGGTCCAAGCCGTTTAGAATATGCATATCCTTGGAAACCGCTAGTGGAAAAAGGTGTAAAAGTAATAGGGGGTTCAGATGCGCCTGTTGAGATAGGCGACCCTCGCATTGAGTTCTACGCTGCTATCACGCGAAATAGGCTAAATGGCACGTCAGGTGAAGGTTGGCATTTAGAGTTTGCGCTACCAAGGGCCGACGCGCTTAAAATGTTCACCTTATGGCCTGCTTATGCGTCGTTTCAAGAGGCGCATTTGGGCTCTATTGAAGTAGGTAAATATGCTGACTTTTCGGTGTTCGATACCAACTTCATGACAGCGCCGCCCAAGGATATTTTATCGTCAAGCGTAGTAATGACGGTTGTTAACGGGCAAATAGTGTACGCGCAATAAGCTATCTACCGAAGGCTGAAATGGGCGCTCGCCCATTTCTTTACTTTTTCTTAACCTTTCTTAATTGATTAATGTTTTGGCGTTACCCATGCTTCAACGCTGCCCCTGTGCACGCACTTCTTTTTATATGCACTTCGTTTAATGTTGAGTTTTATCCTAAAGAATAATATTTTTATTACTTAAGTGGTGATATTTCTTTCGTTTGTACTATCTTTTTGAAAGAGATATTTCCATATGTCGTATTTTGCAACGTTGCTATCACCCTCTTTTCGATACGCACAGCTTATACCGACATCACGCCAATAATAAAAATCATAAAACATTTTAGACACAACAAGTCTCACAGGAGAAACACCTTGGATAATAGTAATTTCCCTAAGGGTAAAAAACTTAATCGGATAACCTCTGCAATCATTGCTAGTTCGCTTCCGTTTTTTGCCGCTATGTCGGCGCCCACATTTGCGCAGGAAGCAGAAGAGAAAGCGGAAGATTTTGAGAACATAATTGTAACAGGTACGCGGATGAGTAATCGTTCTGCGGCCGACTCCCCTGTACCTGTTGACGTGATCACGGGTGAAGAATTCCGCCAAAACTCGTCGTCTGATGTACAAGACATGCTGCGTACAAATGTACCGTCGTTTGATGTAAATACGCAGCCCATAAGTGATGCTGCTACTATTGTGCGCCCAGCAAACATGCGCGGCCTGTCGCCAGACAACGTGTTGGTATTGGTAAACGGCAAGCGTCGCCATCGCGGCTCGATTATTTCTTTCTTAGGCGGGGGTATTTCAGACGGTGCGCAGGGTGTAGATATTTCAGCCATACCTTCACTTGCGCTTAAGCAAGTTGAAGTACTGCGCGACGGTGCGTCATCGCAATACGGATCAGACGCCATCGCAGGTGTGCTTAACTTCTTACTTCGCGATAACGACGAAGGGTTTGAGTTTCGTGCAAACTACGGCTCTACCTATGAAGGCGACGGCGATAACTACACCATTTCAGCAAACGCTGGTTTCTCACTTGGTGCAGACGGTTTTGTGAACATTACCGGTGAAATTCGTGACGTTGAAGGTACTGTGCGCTCTGTTGTGCGTGATGACGTTCAAGGTATGGTAGATGCTGGGTATTTAACTCAGTCAGATTTTTCCACTATCAACACGTACACCAACGAAGTGCCGCAGTATTGGGGCCAGCCAGACGTAGAAGACGATTATAAGGTTTTCATTAACTCGGCTTATGAGCTAAACGACAAAGCAGAGCTTTACCTATTTGGTAACTACGGCAAGCGTACCGTAACAGGTGGTTTCTTCTACCGTAACCCGGTAACGGAAGGTAGCCAGCGCGGCGGTGTATACCGTGGCCCACTTGTTGATCCTCTTACAGGTTTAGCCGACCCAGACGGTGTGCACTCAGTACTTGTTGGTGACCTAGACGGTGTGGGCGTAGGTGGTAGCTGTATAGACGGTATTCCAATTGGTGGTGAAGGTAACGTATTCCCAGATCCAACGTTTTTGGCGCAAGTACAGGCCGACGATAACTGTTTCTCGTTTATTGAAACTATCCCAACGGGCTTTGTACCTCGCTTCGGTGGTGATAACGAAGACATGGCGTTTACTGTAGGTGTGCGCGGCGACTTAGATGTGGGTAACGGCTTAGGTTACGACTTCAGTGCACAGCGTGGCTCAAACCGTACGGACTTCTTTATTAAAAACACCATTAACGCGTCATTAGGCCCAGATACGCCACGTGACTTTGTGCCTGGCGGCCAAGAGCAAACCGAAACATTGGTTAATCTTAATTTTGTATATGGTGTTGATGTTGGCCTAGCGTCTGACTTGAACGTTGCATTTGGCGCTGAGTACCGCAAAGAAGAATTCGACTTGTTTGCTGGTGATGAAGCGTCTTACGCGTTAGGTCCGTTGGCTAGCCAAGGCTTCTCGTCCAGTTCGAACGGTTTTGGCGGCTTCCCGCGCGACACTAGCGCGTCGCAAGACAGTACCGCGTTTTATATCGACCTAGAGGCAGACGTTACAGAGCAACTAACCCTGCAAGCTGCGGTTCGTCGTGAAGACTTCAGTGAATTTGGCGACACTACCGACTTTAAAATTGCCGGTATATTCCACGTTACTGACGATTTCCGCTTACGCGGTGCCTATTCAACGGGTTTCCACGCGCCTACGGCGGGTCAGGCAAGTATCACTAACGTAACCACGCAAAACGTAAACGGTGTATTGATTGACCAAGGTACGCTGCCGCTGTCGTCAGCTGCGGGACAATTAGCGGCCGACTTTATTGAAAGCCAAGGTAACGGTCGCCCCGACCTAGGCCCTGAGGAAGCGGTTAACTTCTCGTTTGGTGCTTCAATTGATATTGCAGACATGAGCTGGACTATCGATTTTTACAATATCGAAATGGAAGATCGCGTAGCGCTAGGTGCCAATGTAAACTTCCTAGATGCACTTAACTTTGCGGGTGGCGGCACAAACTACGCCACTGTGTCTGAGGCGCTTACCGAACTTGACGCATCAGGTATTATCGACCGTCAAAACTTTATTGGCTTAGACGACCTGTCGCAGTTCCGCTTCTTCTCGAACAGCTTCGACACCACTACACGCGGTATTGATATTGTAGGTAATTACAGCTTCGATTTGTGGGAAGGTAATTCACGCATAACGCTAGCGGCAAACTACAACGAAACTGAAGTAGACGATGTAGGTACGCTAAACCCTATTGGTGATGGTCGCGTTGCTGCTATTGAAGACTTGCTGCCTAACTTGCGCGGTAATATTTCATGGACACACACCCAAGGCGCATTGCGTACGCTTGTTCGTGCAAACTACTACGGTGGTTGGGACGATACCGGCAATGGCGTGAATGGCATTGATGCCGCTGTGCTTATTGATGTAGAAGCGAAATATTCGTACAGCGAAAACCTAGATCTGGTTATTGGTGTGAACAACCTGTTCGACGAGTACCCGGAAGAAAACCCAAGTGCGGGCAGTTTAGGTCAGCTTTACTCTGAAGCAAGTCCGTTCGGCTTTAACGGCGGTATGTGGTACGTGCAAGCGCGTTATACTTACTAAGCTTTAAAGCAATAAAAAATGCCGTTTCATTGAAACGGCATTTTTGTTTCTGGCGCCTAAATTAGGCGTCTTATAAGTAGGTTTCTATCAAGCTTGCCTTGTTGTTAAATGCCCTTACCGAAACCTTATTGGTATTTTTTAAGTTCTAATCTAGACACCATACCCTTGTGTACCTCGTCTGGGCCATCTGCAAGCCGAAGGGCACGCGCGCCCGCGGCAAAACGCGCTAGCGGGAAGTCGCTACACATGCCCGCACCACCATGAATTTGCAGGGCCATATCCACTAAGCTTTGTAACATGTTTGGCACCACTACTTTTATTGCTGATATTTCGGTCATGGCGTGCTTAACGCCTAAGTTATCTATTTTCCATGCGGCGTGCAGTGTAAGTAAGCGCGCTTGTTCGATGGCCATGCGGGCGTCGGCTACGCGTTCTAAATTGCCACCTAAGCGAATAATAGGTTTGCCAAATGCCACCCGCTCATGACCGCGTTTTAACGCAAGTTCAAGGGCCTTTTCGGCCATGCCGATAGCGCGCATACAGTGGTGAATACGACCTGGGCCTAAGCGGCCTTGCGCAATAGCGAAACCTTTACCTAACCCCATAACAAGGTGGTCTTTACTTACCCTTACGTTATCAAAGTGCATTTCACCATGGCCATATGGCGCATCGTAGTCGCCGTATGCATCTAGCATGCGTTTAATGGTAATTCCTGGCGTGTCTAGCGGTACTATCACCATACTGTGGCGGCTGTGTTTGTCATTTTCTGGGTTTGATAAACCCATGAATATCGTAAATGCAGCATTGGGGTGGCCTAAGCCGGTAGACCACCACTTCTTGCCGTTAATAACTACATCGTCACCGTCTTCAATGATGGTGGCAGCCATATTGGTGGCGTCAGATGACGCAACATCGGGCTCGGTCATGCCAAATACCGAACGTATTTCACCTGCCAATAAAGGCTTTAGCCATTTTTCTTTCTGTGCGTCGCTGCCGAAATGATAAAGCACTTCCATGTTACCGGTGTCAGGCGCATTACAATTGAAAATTTCAGGGGCGAACAAGTATTTGCCCATACGTTCTGCCATTGGGGCATATTCAAGCGTAGTAAGACCTTGGCCTAGCTCAGCATCGGGTAAGAATAAGTTGGCCAAACCTGCCTCACGTGCTTTGGCTTTAAGTGCTTCAGTACCTGGATGTAGTTTCCAGTTTTTCCAGTCACCGTGGTTATTCTCTTTATGGTGAAAATCATAAACTTCATTTTCGATTGGGGCGATGTGCTCGGCAATGAAGTTATCTAGCTTTTCAAGCAGCGCTTTTGTTTTATCGTTATGTGAGAAATCCATAGGGTACCTTCTATTTTGTTAGGCGCTGAGTAATGATGGCGCATGTAGCTACCTACAAACGCACAGCAACATACTTCAGTCGCACGGTTTTAATTCGATAACTCTATAATAGACAGCATTTTTAAATGAATGAAATGAAATATAATCCTTGATGCATGTGAATTAAATTCATACCTTATGGTTGGTTAATGCGCGATAAACAGGTATTTATAAGTAGGTATTTAACAACAAGGCAATGGGCATGTTAGAACACCGTCAATTTGAAAAACTCGACTTGAACTTGCTAAAAGTGTTTGAGGCGCTTTGGCTGCACAGAAACATGACGCGAGTGGCCGAGAGTTTGAATATTACGCCGTCGGCGGTAAGCCATGCCATGCGACGGTTTCGCGATGTGCTTAACGACCCTTTATTTGTAAAAGAAAAGCAAGCTATGCTGCCAACAGCCGCGTGCGAACGCCTTGCGCCTTCAATTTTACAGGCGTTGGCTGATATTCGAAAAGCTTTAGGCGCGTTTAACGAGTTTAACCCGTTGTATAGTCATCAGCGTTTTGTCATTGCTATGCAAGAGTCGCTAGAGCTTGGCGTATTGCCCACGCTATTATCAACGTTACAAAATAAAGCGCCCAATGTGGAAATTGTCAGTACACGCCTACACCGCGATACCATGTTGGCCGATTTGAGCAGCCGCAATTTACATCTTGTTATTGATATAGGCAGAGCAGTGGCTGCGCCAATAGCGCACTCACTATTGCGCCGTGACAACTACTGCGTGTTAATGAGCAAACACAATCCGTTGGCACAAGGTCTAGATAAAAAGAAGTATCTGGCCGCTAAACACATAACCGTTTCAAACAGGGTAAAGGGGGCGTCCGTTGAGGAGATTGCGCTTCAGCAGCTCGGCGTAAGCCGCCCATCTCAGTGGCGTTGTCAAAACTATCGCGCTGCTGCCGATGTTGTGGCATGCAGCAACGCGCTGCTTACTTTGCCCGGCTCCGTTGCCGACGCGGTGGCCGATAGTAATCTGATAAGCGCTAAGCTTCCTTATGGCTTGCCGGCGTTAGAAACACACCTGTACTGGCACTCTCAGCACGAAGGCGAGCCAGGGCTAATATGGCTGAGGGACTTAATGTTACACTTGTTCGCTGAATCTGGTCATACCAGATAGTCTTTGGTACCATGCTTATCAATAACCGTATCAAAACGTTCAGTTTAGGTAACACCAACGGCATGAAAATTCATACTTTGTCTGGCTATATACAGCATATCTACCTTGTTGAAGATACTTCGGGTATTTTACTTCTCGACGGCTGTAGCCGTGCCGATGTCGATGAAGTGTGCCGATACATTACGCAAACACTAGGGCGCCCGCTTAGCCATTTAAAACTGATCACTGTTACACATATGCATCCCGACCATGCGGGTGGGGCAATGCTGCTACGGCAAAGAAGTGGCGCACAGGTAGCATCTCATCCCAAGGCAAGCCAGTGGTATCGCGGTGTTATGGGGCGCATAGCGCACAGTATTGATATTCTGTTAACTTGGTATGTGGCAGGGCGTATAGGCAAGCCCAGAAAGCCGGTATGGTATAACCCTGTATTGGCCCCCGATATTTTGTTGAAAGACAAGCAACGCCTGCCGGGCTTTGCCGACTGGCAGGTACTATACACGCCAGGTCATACCGATCATGATTTGTCTTTGGTGCACACGCCTACGCAACAGGCCTACATTGCCGATGTGTTGGTGCAGGTTAAAGGTGAATTAGTACCGCCTTATCCACTTTGCCACCCTAACCAATACCGGCAAACGCTAAACATGCTGGCAAATTCACAAATTGATACATTCTTTTGTGCGCACGTACCGCCAACAAAAAAAGATGAGATTGATTTTGCGCATGTTGTCGAAAACGCCCCCCGAAAGCCTAAGAATCATTGGCACTCCAGCAAAAACCGTATAAAGAAAAAGCTATTTGGCTTAACAAAAGAGCACTAAAAAATCTTCGCCGGTGGGCGTTTTTTTTGGCGAGTGTTTTGCATTTACGCTTGTATTTGCGGTCTTAACATCCACATATTAATGTAAAGAATGTGTGGTTTAAGCGGCATTGTTGTTATGGCGTGTGTGTTAAACAGCGTCTAGCGCGACCTATCAACACAGCCATAATGCGCAAAACGCCAAACAATAAACAGGAGCTGCAGCCGCGATATGCAAAAAAACATCGCTTCGCTTTTTGATAAAACCCTTGCTATGGCGTCGCTAACTGGCGACAAGTTAGCCGACGTATTTAGCAAAGAAACCCATCGTTTTACTATTACCGGGTTAAGTAGAAGCGGCAAGTCGATGTTGTTCACCAGTTTAATAACTATGCTGAAAAGCCGTAGTGAAGAGGGCTACGCATGTTTACCGCTGCTGCGATATTTACCGCCGTCACAAGTGCTCGACATGCAGGTTCTGCCACTTGAGGGCTATAAGGCGTTTCCCCACATCGACAACCTTGCAGCACTAGAGGCAGGTTGCTGGCCTGATGCCACAGAAGAAGCCTATGGCTTTAAGCTTGTTGTGCGCTTAAAGCAAACGTCGTCGCTTAAACGTCATGTGCTACCTCATACCGATGTTGTGTTTGAATTTATCGATTATCCGGGTGAATGGATAACCGATATCCCTATGCTGGGAAAAACATACGCGCATTGGTCCGATTCGGCGTGGGCGCAGTTAAGTAGCGGCCCACAGCAATATTTTGCTGCTAGCTGGAAGGCGTTTGTTAATGGTTTTGATTTTGAACAAACCCCTACGCCTTCGCTAATTGAGCAGTTGGTAAGTGCTTACAGAAGCTATCTTGTTGAAGCGAAAGCCAACGGAATTTCGTTGCTTCAGCCGGGCAGCTTTTTGCTTGATTCAAGCGATTTTAATTGGCACGAATACGGTTTTACTCCGCTTCCATCAAGCATAACAAGCGATGTTTCACACCCTTGGTTTAGAGCATTTAATAAGCACTATGGCACGTTTCAAAGCAAATGGTTAACGCCGCTTAAACAGTCTATCTTCAAAGAAACCGATAAGCAGATTATTTTGGTAGATTTATTCGAGGGGCTAAATCATAGTCGCCAGCATTTGTATCAGCTAAAAGAAACGCTAAGTCATTTAGCTGACACGTTTGTTTACGGGCAAAGCAGCTGGTTTTCAAGAAAAGTCCTGAAAAAAGAGCAGATTGGTAAAGTTGCGTTTGTTGCGACTAAATCTGATCTTATTCCGGTTAGTCAGCGAGAAAACTTACTCAGTTTGTTGATGCAAATTACCGAAGGTGCGCGTGCAAGGTTTACCGATAAGCCAATTGAATTTGAACATTTCTTGGTGTCGGCAATGCAGGTTACCGACGATGGCGCACACAGCGATGCAATTCGTTATAAAGACAACAGCGGTCGCTACGTAGAATCCACATTCGAACCCATACCCAGTGCGCTAAAAGAAATGGAAGAGGGGGCGCACTTTCCGGTGCCACAGGTGCGCGTACCTACCGATTACAAAGCGCGCATTTTAGCGGGTAAAGGCATAGACAGATTGCTCCAGTTTTTATTGGGCAAGGGAGAATAATATGAGTGAAAAGCCTTACAAATATGTTGCGGAGCCAGATGAAAAAGAGTTTCGTATGCCCGAATATATTCCTGAGCAATCTGAATATACGTCTCAAACCGGCGTTTCAGATAATGATACGAGTAACGGCCAAGGCTCTACCACGTTGACTGAACAGGCTACAAAACCACAGTATAAGCCAAAGGTTAAAACACAAGCGTTAGATGTTGAGCAGCCAGAGACGCCGTTGCCTGCTCATGTTTCTGAGGATGCCTGGCATGTAGAAGCGAATAAAGACGGCCTGTCGTTGGGTGCTACAACGTTAGGGCTAGGCGTATTTTCACTTATTGGCTTTTTTGTGTTTGAAGCATACACCACGCTATCGGCTAATATCAGTGAACACCCTATAGGAACAAGTGTGCTTGGCACATTGCTGGTTGGCTTCGTAAGCTGTTTAAGCTTTTTAAGTTTTCGCGAGTGGCGAGGGTACAAGCAAGTTAATACCGCCATGAACGACGCCGCTATTTTACGAGAGTTATTGGCAACAAAAGGTGCCGACACGGCGTTCGATAAAGCAAACCGTATTGTGTTGCAACACGGCAAGCGCTTTTCTAAAGGGTCGTACGCTGC
The DNA here is from genome assembly GCA_002167945.1 of Flavobacteriaceae bacterium TMED48. Classification (GTDB taxonomy): domain Bacteria; phylum Bacteroidota; class Bacteroidia; order Flavobacteriales; family Flavobacteriaceae; genus MS024-2A. The sequence continues at coordinate 18,365 of NHDB01000053.1, forward strand.
GCATTGCTTTGCGCGATATCAGCAGCAGTTACAAAGCGATATGAATGTAAAAGAGCGTTTGGGGCTGTACGAAGATACCGTACTTAAGCCCGTGCAACAGAAAGCGCACAGCGTGTTAAGTAAAGAGTCGGTTACAGCGGGTAGTTTGGCATTTATCAGCCCGAACAACCTTATTCAAACGTTTGCCGTTGTGTGGATCAGCTTTCGCACCATTCGCCGTATGGCACGGGTATATGGCCTTAGACCAAGCACTGCGGGTAACTGGAAGTTACTTAAGGTATTGGCGCAGAATATTGCCGCTCAGGGCGTATTCGATTTGGCTACTGATGAAGTAGCCAATCAAATTGGTGGAAGCCTGTCTGCAAAATTTATGGAGAACTCTGCTGAGGCTATTGCGGCGGGGGCGCTGAATGCTCGCCTAGGTCGAGCCCTCATTAAATTGCTTAAATAAGGCGCTGTTATAGCGCCTTTTTAGTGGGTACCACCACGTTAGCAAAGATTAACCCCGCCACTAGCGACATAAAGATCAGAAACACTTCTTGGCCCAAATGGTCGGCTTTTACGAAGTCTTGGCCGGTCATAAACGAGTTTAAGCCAATATAGGTTTTAGACCCAGGCACCAGCACAATAAGCCCATGCATAGCTACAATAGTCGCTGGCTGATTAGCTATGCGCGTAAACGCGTTAGCAAAAATACCTAAAGCAAATGCACCCACAAATGCGCCTAGGCCCGGGCTCATGTAGTCTGAACTCCATGCCGTTGCACTGTAGGCAATAAATGCCGCCGCTAGCGCCCAAGGTATGTGTTTTAAGCGCGTGCGAAAAATGGCAACCAAGGCAATACACAGTAAAAATACCGCTAGCCACGTAGCCCAATACGGCAACGATTCCGCTGGGGTATACACGTTTTCGCCAAAAGCACTAAAGCCAACCGAGACACCGAGAAACGCACCAAAATATAGCTTGAATAACTGCATAATGGCGTCCATTGTGCGCGCCGTACCCGACACCATATTGCGCGATGAAAGCTCTGCCAGCCCCATGGTAAGGGCCAAACCTGGCACAAATACAATTACTGACGACAACACCACTAACGGTATATTTATACCGGGGTCGATGTAGCTTCCAATTGCACATGCGAGAATGCCACCCACAAAAGCCGTTACTGGCTCAAGCATCAAGTTGACACGCTTAGACTGCTGGGCCCATAAGGTCCATATATAGGCCACAATGCCTAACGCCCCCGACCAGCCAATTTCGCTCCAGCTTGCGCCCATCAGCATCGCGAAAGCGCCGGTAGCCATGGCAAACGCTACGCCGGTGGTAAACTTTCCGTACGGGCTGCCCATCGCATCTATTTCGTTGAGACGTTTATCGGCCTCTGTTAAAGACAGCTTTCCACTAAGCAACTCACTTGCTAGCTCGTCGGTGAGCGATAGCGCGTTCATGTCTAAATCACCGGGTAATAGCCGCGCTGCATGATTGTATTCATCTTCGTGGCGGTCGCTCCAAATAACGAATGTCAGTGACGTAGGCGTGCTAATAAACGAGGCGTGTACGCCTAAATAAGTAGCCACTTCACCTAAATAGGCTTCTAACCTAAACGCAGGTGTACCGTACTTGTGCAGCATTTTTCCAAGCTTCACGATAAATCTACGAATTTGAATAAATTCAACGGTATCCAACGCACTGCCCTTAAGTTTTGATAACTTTAATATGAAATAAATAAGACAAAAAAGCCAGACGCGTAAAAATAGCGTCTGGCTAAAATTTGGGCGGATTCTACGGAGGGTTTTACTTGAAAGCAAAACAAATTTTTTATTTGTTTTGCCTTAAAAAAACTAATGTTCTTTCTTAAACTAAACGCTTGGCAACAAGTTCAAATATAGCTATTTATACTGTAACGAGGTAGAGTTATTAGTTATAGGAGGTATATATGGCACATACTGTTTCAAAAAATAGTAACCACCGGAAAGAGAGGTTTGCTCCTAATATTCAAAACTACGAGGTAAGTCTTAGTTACGAAGGTTTGGAGTTAAAGAAAACCAATGAGCGCAAGACTATTGTCGATTTAAAGCGAAAATATGCGAGATAAATATGGCGTAGAACAGGACAAATATTGCTATCCTGATTCGGATGTTCTGAAGAATCTATTGAACATTCGTAACGCCGAACTTTTAGCGGAAGCTATGTTAGCGAGAGCCTAAATGGCATCCAATCTTTCCATACAGGCTCTAAGCCTTGCGCTTGTATTGCGCGTACCACGGCCTCTACGGGGCGATTATCGTCAATATCAAACTGATTGAGCGCTTGCGTAGGTTCACTATAACCGCCGGGCTGAGTTTGCGATGCTGCGCTCATAGACGTTACCCCAAGCGGCATTGCACCATCGCGAAAAGCGCTAGACTCGCGGGTTGACAAAGACAGCTCTGCATAAGGGTTAAAAATGCGATGCGCACAAATAAGCTGAAGTAAATCCCGTTCATTGGGCAGTTTGTTATTCATTAATGCATTACCCCCTGTTGTATTGCCCTCGCAACTGCGAAGACGAGGAAATGCAATAGACACCCGACTTTTCCAGTAATGCTGTTGAAGCAGTTTACCGTGCAGTGCCGTCATCGCGCTGTCAACGCGCCAGTCACCCAAACCGAGTAGCGCACCAATACCTATTTTATCAATACCTGCCTGTCCGAGCCGATCAGAGGCTTCAAGACGCCATAAAAAATCCTGTTTCTTGCCACGTGTGTGGAAGTTCGCATAGTGCTTTGGGCAGTATGTTTCCTGATACACCAGCACAGCATCTAAACCCAAGGTTTTTAGCTTTACATATTCGTTTTGTTTCAGTGGCTGTACTTCCATCATGAGGTAGCTGACCTTATCGCGAATGGCGGCAAGGGTTTTTTCAAAGTACGCCATGCCCACTTTGCTTTCATGTTCGCCGGTTACCAGTAGCACTTGTGAAAACCCCATTGCGTTAATGGCGGCTATTTCACTTAAAACCTGCGGTGTGCTTAATGTGGTGCGCTTAATTTTGTTGCTCATGGTAAAGCCGCAGTAAGTACATTCGTTTGCGCATAAATTTGATAAATACAAAGGTACAAACAGCTGCATGGTGTTGCCAAAACGGTGCCGCGTAAGGGCAAACGCGCGCTGTGCCATATCTTCTAAGTAGGGCTTGGCCGCAGGAGAAATTAGCGCCATAAAATCATCGAGCGTTAGCGCTGTACTCTTTAGGGCATGTTCTACGTCATGGGCGTTTTTACTGTTGATTGACAGCGACAAATGGGAGAGATCTTGCTGCAACAACGCGTTGGCTACTTTCATGTAGTAGACTCCAAAAATGCAGTCAGCGGGCTTGAAGCGTGAGCAGTACGATGTGTAGCGCCAAGCCCTGCTTCGAAGGCTTGACGGCCCGTTTCTACCGCACTGGCAAACGCCTGTGCCATGGCGACAGGATTTCGCGCCGTTGCAATGGCGGTATTTACTAATACTGCGTCTACACCAAGTTCCATGGCTGCCATTGCTTCACTGGGTTTACCAATGCCTGCATCTACAATAACCGGAATGCGCGCTTGCTCTACAATAATTTCTAAAAACGGTTTGGTCTGCAGCCCTTGGTTGCTGCCAATGGGGGCACCTAGGGGCATAACAGCAGCGCAGCCAACATCTTCCAAGCGCTTGCACAACACGGGGTCGGCGCCGCAATAGGGTAAAACCTTAAAGCCTTTTTTTACCAGCATGCTGGCGGCTTTTAATGTTTCGATGGGGTCGGGTAATAAATAGCGTTGATCGGGATGAATTTCTAATTTAATCCAGTGACTCCCTATGGCCTCATAAGCCAATTCAGCGGCGAACACGGCCTCTTCAGCGGTTTTTGCACCAGAGGTGTTAGGGAGTAAGGTAACGCCAAGTGCTTTAAGCGCTTTTAATGTGCTGTCTTGCTGGCTTTCTGCTGCTACCCGCTTCATTGCCAAGGTGACGATTGCGCTTTGTGAGGCCTCTACTGCCTGGCGCATGGTGGCAACATTACTGAATTTGCCTGTGCCCGTCAGCAGACGAGAGGAAAAAGTTTGGTCGGCTAAAGTGAGCATATTATCCCCCTGCTACTAATGTAAAAACATCTAGGCTGTCGTTGTCTTTTAAATAGGTTGTAGCCCATTCTTGCTTGCTGATAATGGTGTTATTGCAGGCAATGGCGGTTCCTTCGCTACCTAACTGATTAAGCGCAACAAGTTCAGCAATTGATATGGGCGATATAGCGTTAATGGCTTGGTTATTAACGTGTAGTCGAATTTGTGTCATTGGCATACCTCGCAGTTGGCAGAGGGGGGAAGAAAAAATGATTGCATTTTGCCCTGAGCAGCATCGGCATGAATGTAGTGTCCCCACTTAATGTTCGCGTGAGCTTTTTTCGCTAAGTACAGTAAAACTTGTGTGGCCTGATGACATGCCGCCATGCCCACAACAGGCCCCAAAATACCTTGGCTTATACAGTTTTCATTCACTTTAATATGACTGACCAAGCAGTGGTAACAGCCGCTTTCATTGAGGGCGCTGTTAATATTTATCGCTTGCCAGGTAAGGCCACTTGCCGACGCAATAAACAGTGGAACCTTAGCACTAACGCACACCTTGTTAATCGCTTTGCGCACCGTGACATTGTCAGTGCAGTCTAAAACGCAGGTGGCATTTTGAATAATGGTATGTAAGTTCTTACTATCAGCAAATCGGCTTTTAAGTTCGATGTTTGCATGGGGGTTCACTTTTTGTAATTCGCTTTTTAGCGCATTAGTTTTTAGTTCGCCTAAATGCATTTCGTTGTAGCTTGTTTGCCGCTGAAGATTGCTTACATCAACAGTGTCACCGTCTACCAGGGTAAGCTTTCCTTCACAGGAAGGCGCTGTTGCACGGGCTTTGCACTGAGCGGCCACACCTGCGCCTATAAGATATCGGGCCGCAACACTGCCAAGCCCGCCCAGCCCGATAATAACCACGTGTGCGTTAGCGATGTTACGCTGGCCTTCCTCGTCTATGTCATCGAGTAATAATTGTCGGCTATACCGCTTTATCTCTTGATGCGTTAGCAAGGTGTGCCTCCTGCCTCACTGTTAAAGCCGGCTTCAATAGCCAGTTCGTGATATGCCGCAATGGGGTCGCCAGCACGAGTGATTGCAGTTACCACTGCAATACTGTCTACCCCAGTGTTCGCCACTGCTTTTATGCGTTGCTGATTGATACCACCAATAGCGACAGTGGGAATATTCCCGCACAATGCTACGTATTTGGCTAATCGTTCAACGCCTTGTGGTTGTGACGGCATGTCTTTCGTTGTCGTGGGAAATATATGCCCTAATGCAATGTACGAGGGGTTAAGGCGCTTAATGCGCTGTATTTCAGCAAAACCATGTGTAGACACGCCTAGTCGAAGGCCGGCATTTTGAATGGCGTTAAGGTCGGCACTGTAAATATCTTCTTGGCCCAGATGTACGCCAAATGCACCAAGCTCTATTGCAAGGACCCAGTGGTCGTTGATAAAAAGCTGGCAGTCTGTGTTTTCAGTCAGCAGCACAGCCTGTCGAATTTGTTCACGAATTTCAGACTCTGACCCATGCTTTACCCGTAGCTGAATGATCTTCACCCCGGTTGGAATAAGCTTGGCAAGCCAATCTATACTGTCTACTACCGGATAAATGCCAAGCTCTGTATGGACAAGTGGCGCGAATGCGTTTTGGTTTTCATTTGCTTTGTGATGGCACAGCGTGCTGGCGCACTCACAGTTTTCGCGCTCAAAAGAAACGCTAGGAAAAAGGTTGGCTTTACTGGGAAAGCCGTTAATGCTAGCAAAAGCAACGGGGTTATTATGCATTGATGAACGCGTTTGCCCTTGCAGCGTTTTATGGCGTACTTCACTAACATAAGCATTAGCCAGTGTTAGTGCGTCTTCTATATCGTAGCCATTAACAACAAACGCCGTGATAGCGCTTGCCAGCATGCAGCCTGTACCACGGAGTTTGCCGGTATTCACGCGCGTCTGCATAAAATTTAACGTGTGCGAGGCGCTGATAAAGGTATCGCAAACGTTTTGCTGCCAGCGGGCGTGACCGCCTTTGATGTATAGCGCATGGGCTCCTTTATCCATAAGGTGTCCGGCAGCTGTAAATAGCGTGTTATGGTCGCTAACCTGTGTTGCTGTAAGCCATTGTAGTTCTTGTATGTTTGGTGTAACTAAATCAACGGTACTTAACAAGGCCTCAATCGCCCCGTAGCTCAAATCGCTGAGCTTTCCCCCCGACGATGTCCTTAACACTGGGTCCCATACAACAAAGGGTTTAGGCGTAGGCAGTGATTGTATTCGTGCGCATAGCAATAGGGCCTGTTCATCGTTGGCAATGGCGCCTATTTTGATAGCTTGTGCTGGCGTGCTTTGGGCGAGTACTTGCCATTGTTGATTAAGTGCCGATGCACTGGCGCTTTCTTTTGAAAGCATGAGTGTATTTGATTGCACGGTAAGCTGCGTAGTTAAAATACAGGCATGTACGCCTAAATCGGCAAACGTGATGGCGTCGCGGGTCACGCCCGCGCCACCACTAGAATCTACACCACCAATACACCATACAACCGGCTGCTGTGAAGCGGTGAATTGCTCGACCTGCTCTGTCATGGCATTCCAACCTTGCTATCAGCAGTGTGGTACAGTTCAGCGCCCGTTTTATTGAAGGCCGATGCCATTTCTTGCATACCCTTATCTTTCTCGGTTTGTTTGGCAACGTCGCGAACTTCTTGAGAAATTTTCATGCTGCAGAATTTCGGGCCGCACATAGAGCAAAAATGGGCAACTTTGCCAGACGCCTGCGGCAAGGTTTCATCGTGATAAGCCCTGGCAGTATGAGGGTCGAGCGCTAAGTTAAACTGGTCTTCCCATCTAAATTCAAAGCGTGCCTTCGACATCGCGTTGTCGCGAATTTGAGCGCCGGGGTGGCCTTTTGCTAAGTCGGCTGCGTGGGCTGCAATTTTATAGGTGATCAAGCCTTGTTTAACGTCTTCTTTATTCGGCAGGCCCAAATGCTCTTTTGGCGTTACATAGCACAGCATGGCACAGCCATACCAGCCAATCATTGCTGCACCAATGCCAGAGGTGAAATGATCATAACCCGGTGCAATGTCAGTGGTAAGTGGCCCAAGGGTATAAAACGGCGCTTCGTGGCAGTGTTTAAGCTGCTCTTCCATGTTCGCTTTAATCATATGCATTGGCACATGACCTGGGCCTTCAATCATTACTTGAACATCGTATTCCCATGCAATTTTGGTTAGCTCACCAAGAGTACGTAACTCGGAGAACTGCGCATCGTCGTTAGCATCAGCTACGCTGCCCGGGCGCAGGCCGTCACCTAATGACAGCGCCACATCGTACTTTGCGCAAATCTCACAAATATCGTGAAAGTGTTCGTACAAAAAGCTTTGCTGGTGGTGACTTAAGCACCACTTTGCCATTATCGAGCCTCCGCGAGACACAATACCCGTAACCCGCTTCGCGGTAAGGTGCACGTATTCCAATAGCACGCCAGCGTGAATGGTGAAGTAGTCTACGCCTTGTTCGGCTTGCTCAATTAGGGTGTCTTGAAACATCTCCCACGTTAAATCTTCGGCTACACCGTTTACTTTTTCTAGCGCTTGATAGATGGGCACGGTGCCAAGAGGAACCGGGCTGTTGCGCAGCAGCCACTCTCGGGTTTCGTGAATGTTTCTGCCGGTAGATAAGTCCATGATAGTGTCGGCGCCCCAGCGCGTTGACCAAACAAGCTTTTCTACCTCTTCTTCAATAGACGAGGTTACGGCCGAATTACCAATATTGGCGTTAATCTTCACCAAGAAATTGCGGCCAATAATCATGGGTTCTAACTCGGGATGATTGATATTACACGGAATAATGGCACGCCCAGCGGCTACTTCTTGGCGTACAAATTCAGGCGTGATGATGTCTGGCAAATTCGCGCCAAAGTGTTCCCCTTTGTGCTGCTGGGTTAGTTCTGCCTCTTTAATGGCCTGTCGACCCATATTTTCTCTAATGGCAATGTATTCCATTTCTGGGGTAACAATGCCCTGTCTTGCATAGTGAAGCTGGGTAACGTTTTTACCCGCTTTGGCTTTTAGTGGTTTGCGGCTGCGAATAAAACGGAAATCTTCGGTAAAAATGTCGTTTTCACGCTCTTTGGCAAAGCTCGATGACACGCCTTCTAGTTCAAAAGTGTCGCTACGTTCTTCAATCCACTTTTTACGAAGCGGGTTTAAGCCTTTGTGTACATCAATGTTTTCCTGCGGGTCGCCGTAGGGGCCTGACGTGTCGTACACCGGTATGGGTGGGTTGGGCTCTAAAACAGGATTGTCTTCTGTGCCGCCAACTAAACTGTCGTGCTGGTGTATAAGGCGCATCGCCACACGAATATCGTCTCGGCTACCACACTCATAATGGCGTGTTGAATTGGGGTAAGCTTCGCCCGCTAGTTCATTAATGAATTGCTGCGCTTGTTGGCGTTGTTCGCGTCTGTTAGACATAGCATTTTACCTTGTATATTTAGGTTCAAAAAATGCTTGTCAGGAGTGAAGGAGAATACAACGTGTAAGTGTAGAAGGCGATAAACCCGTTACTTTAGCGATATTGTTAGTAAAGGGCTGTGGTGAGTACGGCCTTAACAACGTAATGCTTATCTAGCATTATACTTACGTTGTCTATCTGTGGTGCCTAATAGCACCTCAAGACATTATGACAATCACCAACAGTAAAACAATTTCGCTTCACAACGCCAAACCTCGGCTTAACATTGTGCACATTGCATTTTCTTGTTCCCTTCGCAGGTATTAGCCTGATCAGGTTCTACGGATCCCACTTTCGCGGTCTCAGCTTACTGGATTACCAGTGAAGCACTC